>JABFRW010000196.1 GCA_013140805.1 Candidatus Eisenbacteria bacterium | reverse complement strand
GTCGGCCGGGGCGGAGCGCGGCGTGCGCAGCTCGAGCCGAGCGACGTGGTCCGGCGCGATCACCCGCACGCGTGCGCTCGCCGGCCGCGCGCCGCCCGAGCCGTGCTGCATCACCACCAGCTCGTTGACGCCCGGCGCGAGGGCAACGCCGTAGTACTCCCACGCCTCGACCCCGTTCGCCATCGAGTGCACGCGCCGGCCGACGCGCGAACGCGGGATGCTGTCCCCATTGACGCTCAGCTCGAAGCCGATGCTCTCGACGCCCTTGACCACCACCGTCGCCCGATCGGTGCTCAGGGTGTCGCCGTCCCGCAATCCGAGGAACACCAGTTCGCGATTGCTCTGCAGCACCAGATCTTCGAGCGGCATCGTGAGTCGGGAGCCGGTGTTGGGCGGCTCGGTGGTGGTGGCCGGGATGCCTCCGCTCGCCACGACTTCGTCGACCGCGCGACTGGTGACGGAATAGGACTCGATCTCGGTCGCGATCTCACCTTCGCCGCGCGGTGTGCGCGTGACCGGGACGCGAGTGATCGCGGCCGCGTTCGGATGCGCGGGAGCGATGGCTCCGGACTGGTACAGCGGCAGCGGGCCTTCGGCGTCGAGTACGCCGGTGGAGGGTCGCGCCCTCGGGTCTCCGAGCGCTTCGAGCAGGGGCTCGCCGTTGAACATGCGCCGCACCGCGGCTCCGAGCGGATCGCGCCCCGCGACGTGTTCGCGCCGCGGTCGCAGCACGCTGTCGGCCGGCAGGTCGGCCTCGAGTGCGAAGTCGGCCCGCTGCAGGTCGCCGCGTTGCAGGTCGACGAACGCCAGCCCGCCGGCTCCGCGGTCGCGATGACGCGTGGCGCGCGGCCGCGCGCTCGACGGCAGAGACAGCGGGTCGAGCTTGAGTGCATGGGTGCGTGGCGCGAGCTGAGTGAGGCTGTAGCGCCCGTCGGCATCGGTGATCACCCAGCTGCCCTGATCGGCGTAGAGCCGCACTCCCGGTACGCCGCGTTCGTCGGCGCTGCGCCGGCCGTCGCGATCGGAATCCAGGTACACGGTGCCGAACACCACCGCTTCCTCGGCGAAGACGCCACCGGTCACGCGCACGCGTGCGCGCGCCACGTTCGAGCGCGCGGTGCCGCTGATCGCGACCGCCTCGTTGACCGCGTCGCCGAGCGGGACCGCGGGTCCGAGACGCGCACGGTAGCGCAGCGTCGTGCTGCTCTGTGCGCCGAGAGCTCCGAGCGTGAACGCCAGCGTGCGGCCCGTGACTCCGGCCGGATCCGCGAGCCCCACGCCGTCGCGGCGCGCGCTTGCGACCTCGTAGCTGAATCCCGCCGGAAGCTGATCCTCGATGCGGACGCTCGCGAGCGCTGAGTCCGAGCGGTTCGCGACGCGCACCTGATATTCGATCGCGTCGCCGAAGCTCGCGAATTCGGGACTGGCGGACTTCTCGGCCATCAGCGTGATCGCCGCGGCAGCCTCGAGCGACACCGAGTCGGTGACTTGCGCGGCGACGTTCGACCCGACCGCGCTCGCGAGCACGCGCAACCACGCGGTGGTGCGGTCGGGCGCGTTCAGCGGGACCGCGAAGGTGATCACCAGGTCGGCCGAATCGCCGACCGCGAGCGCGACGGTCGCACCGGACACGAGCGGTGCATCGCCTGCGCTGACCGCGCCGTCGCGATCGAGATCGCGCAGCATGGCGAGGTCCGCGAGGTCGTAGCCATCGCCTGCGAGGTTCGCCAGTTCGAGGCGCGCGGTGACGGCGACGTTCCCGGAATTGCGCAGCCGATGCGCAAACGCGCCGGTCGCTCCGCCGGCGAGCACGGCGCGGTGCGTCGGATACAGCTCGAGCGCTTCGAGCGCGGAGACGATCGCGACCACCGAGTCGGACTCGAACGCGATCGGCGTGAGTGCCGGTTCCACCAGTCCGTGCCCGATCGCGATGCCGGTGATGCGCGTGCCCGGCAGCGGGCCGGCGTGCGCGGTCCCGAGTTTGGAATCGAGCGCGCGCGCGTATACGAGTGGCTCGAGGATCAGCGTCGAGCCGGCGAACAGGAAAGTCGAAAGCGCACTCACGAAGAGCCCGATGAACCCGACCCTTGGAGGGGTCGGGTTCACGATGGAACTTCGCGCGGTGCCGAGTCGAGCCGTCATGAGGGGAGTCCCCGCGTCCTCCGACGCCGGGGAGGGGGCCGGCGCGGAGGTGCGAGGAACCGAAGTGGAGACGCGCGAACGCGTCTCCGCCATCGGCTAGGGGTCGATGCGGATTCCGAACACGATCGTCACCGATCCGCCCGGAGCGAGCGTTCCGATGTTGGCGTTGATGGTGCCCGCGGCGCCGTTCGCCGGAGTGCTGAGTGTCCCCTGCGTGGTCGAGCCCGGAATCGCCGCCGAGTAGGTGGTGTTCGGAGGCGTCGCATCCGCGACCACGAGATTCGTGATCGAGGCGGTGCCGACGTTCGTCACCACGATCTCGTAGCGCAGGCATCCGCCCGGGGCCGCAGACAGATTCGCGAGCGTGAAGGCCACTTCCGGCGTGCCGTCGCAGTTGCCGTCGGTCGCCTGGCGCTTGCTGATCTGGATCTGGCCGTTCAGCACCGTGGTCTGATCCGTCGCCACCGTCGGAGGCGGAGCTGCGGACGGGTAGCCCAGGTTGGTCGTGGCCGCGGTCACCGTCGTCAGATTGACCTGGCCGACCGGAGCACCGGCCGGAGCGAACACGCGCACGAACAGCCGCACATTCGCGCCCGGAGCTAGGCCGCCCAGCGTGGTGAGATCACCGATCGGCTGGTCGATGCCGCTGTCGAAGGCTCCGTTGTTGTTGGAGTCCACGTACAGCACCGAAGTCCATGCCGCCTGATCGTCGCCGACCGTGAGCGCCACGAAGCTGCCGACGCCGTCGCCTTCGATCACGTTGCCGGTGTTCGACAACAGATGGCTGTACGTCACAGTGCCACCCGGTGCGACCTGCAGTGCGTTGTTCGGAACCAGCGCGAGGCTTCGCAGCGGATTGACCGAGACGGCGTCGTGAATGCGATCGGTGGCGAGCGAAACCGGCGAGCGCGAGCGGAAGTAGAGGCTCACCGTTCCCGCCGCGTATCCGGCCGGAACCGAAACGTCGGCGAACACCTGCACGTTGCCGCCCGGAGCGATCGAACCGGTGTTCGTGATCACCGCATTGCCGGCGTTGCGGAACGTCACCGACCAGCCGGCCGGCAGCGTGATCGCCGCGAACGAGGCATCGGTGCTGATCGTCATGTCGTAGGCATCCGCGGTGGCGCCGGTATTCGCGACGAACAGCGTGAAGCGCGTCGTGGTGCCGGGGTTGGTTGCGTTGAGTACCACCGGGGCGCCTTCGGGGCCGGCACCCGCGCCGGGGCCCCCGGGTGCGTTGTTCGTGAGATCGACCGCGGCCGCGTTGATGCTCGTGAGCACGTCGGTGGCGGTCGCCGTGACGCCCGGCGTGGTCGCCGAGGCGGCGAGCTTGTCGATCGAGAACGGTCCACCCGTCGCCGACGGCGGGAGCGTGACCTGCAGCACGATCGTGGTCGAAGCGCCGGCCGCGAGCGGTCCGGTGTCCGCGGTCGGGATGCCGTTGCTGTTGGTGAGCGGCGTCACGCCGTCGGAACGGAACAGCACCACGCTGCTACCGGCAGGGAAGGTGTTGTTCGTGAGCGTGATCTCGAACACGTCGCTGCCGTTTCCGGTGTTGGTCAGGGTGTTGGTGTAGATCAGAGTCGAGCCCTGATTCGCTGCGGCGATGGTCTGGCCGGTGAACGTGAGCGAGGTGCTCTGGTTGACCGTGAACGGCGCCACGTTGGTGCTGAACGGCCCCAGCGTGGTGAACGGATCGGCGTAGGTGTAGGTCGCCGCGTTGTTGAGCGTCTGGGGCGCGAGACCCGGGTTGACGTTGACCTGAAACGTCACCGTGCCCGATGCCCCGGCCGGAATCTGGTTGACCACCGCGCGCACCGAGCCCGCGGTCGAGACGCCGAAGTCGTACTTGATGTTGTTCACACCCACGCCGTGTGTGTCCGACGAGTCCGCGTCGGTCAACACCGTCGCGCCGGTCACCGACCAGCGCGCGCTGCCCGCGACGTAGGTCATTCCGGCCGGGAGCGCGTCACGCAGCACCAGCTGAGTGGCGGTCGCATTGCCGGCGTTGGTGTACGTGAGGGTGTAGGTCCACGGTCCGCTCGGCGAGGGGCCCGCGTTCTGGCTGATCGCCTTGGTCACGTTGACGACCGCATTGCCGGTCACCGTCACGACGTCGGTATTGAACGCGGTCTGCAGTGCGTCGAAGCCGCTGGTCGCGGTGATGCGCGTCTGCGCGACTTCGCCGGCCACCTGAGCGCCCGGCACGTTGCCGACCAGCACGAAGCGGAACACCTGATTCGGATTCAGGGCTCCCGTCGAAGCCAGCGGCGTGAAATTGTCCGGCAGCCCGTTCCCGTCGGCGTCCGCGTACACGGTCGCGCCGGTCAGGTTGAAGTCGTCACCCACCAGGGCGGCGATCGCGAGCGAGAAGTTGTCGACACCGTTACCGGTGTTGGTCAGCACGTGCGGGAACGACGCCTGGCCGCCCGGCGCCACCACCACACTGCCGCTGGCGGTGAGCGTGAGGCTCGCGACCTGAGTCACGATCGTGGTGACCGAGTTGGACGTCGCGGTGCGCGACGTTCCGGATGCGTCGAGATACGAGGCGGAAGCCTGGTTGCCGATCGGCGTGCCGGCAACCGGGGCGGCGAATGCATCGCCGACCGGGAACACCGCAGCCAGCGCGACGGCGCCGGACAGGAGCAGGGCGCCGAACGCCCGGCTCACGCCGGAACGAATCGAAACGAGTGTTGCAGTCATCGAGGGGCACTCCCGTAGCGCGGACACGCGTGGATCACACGCCGGCCCGCGTTGATGCCGCCGCGCTCGCGCGCGGAGGCCGTCGAACGTCGTGGTCAGGGGTGATCGGTCAGCGCGACGAGGTGTTCGTGGCCGCCGCATTCACGGGGGTCACGCGCATGCGTGCGCGCACGATCTCGGTCTCGTGGCCGTCGAGCGTGTCGAGCGTCCACCGCAGCACGCGGTATTCGGACACCGGCACCTCTCGCACGACTTCGCGTCCGTCCGCCAGGCGCACCTTGCGCGTCAGCGGAACCGGGGCGAACGTCTTGCCGTCGAGACTGGCCTGCACGACGGACGGAGCTGCCGTCCGCGCGACGTACTCGAGACCCGCGGGCACCGGGAGCGTCGCGACGAGCTTGCGCACGCCGGTCGTTCCATCGTTGCGGTAGCGGGCCTGGTACTCGATGACCTCGCCCGGCTTGGCCTGATCGCCGGAAACGAGACTCTCCTTGCCGCGCGCGTCGGTCGTGACTCGGTGAGCCGTGAGGTTCACCTTCACGTCCGAAGAAGCCGACGCCGCAAGCGGCGTCGCCATCGTTGCGCACACAGCAAGGAGCAGCGCGACCTTCGAGGGGTGAGGCATCGCTGGATCCTCCCTGATCGGGATGTGCCCCCGCCGTGCCGCCGTCACCGGCTGCGAGCGGGGTAGAGGGGCACCGATGCTTCGACGCATTCCTTGCGGTGGCGCCCTGGGTCTCGGGGGAGACCCATCGAGGCGGGTGCCTTCCGCGGAACTATCGGCCGGAAGATTGTTCCGCTTGAGCGGAAGGAAGTTCCGCTTTCAGGGCCTCGTGCCATCGAAACGGTTGGTTTAGCACGCGATTCCATGTCGTCGGCGCGGTCAAAAGGACTGCGGGTCACGCGGGATCGGTTCTGCGCGGTGAAAAACGTGCACCGACCGCCTCCCAGAAGCAGCTTCGCCCGCGCGGCGAGGGGCGCCGCGCGGGCGAAGGAGGACGAATTGAGTCTGAACTACCAGCCGCCTTTGCCTCCTCGCACCGAGTAGATCGAGAAGTGGAAGAGCGGGACTTTCAGCTCGATGTTGAGCGCGTCGAGCAGAGATACCAACTCTCCCGGCACCTCGCACCACACCAGGTTGACCGGATCCCACCAGTAGATGGACTTGTCTTTGTTCCTCGAGTCCGTGTGAGAGAGCCAGACTGGGCGCCTGAAGCTGTTGAGCGCGGGGTCGCTGATGGAGAGATCAACAGTCGGTGAGCCGTCCGTCGTGACCGCCTCGAGCATCGAGATCGTAGCCGAGCCGTTGAACGCGCCGGCAGGAATCTCGAGCTTCCACTTGCCCGAAACGAGTGTGCCACCGACCGAACCGTCGATCAGGGCCGAGCTCTTCGCGGAGGGCACCGGATTCTTCGCCGAGCTGTTCTTGCCGGCGTGCGCGTGCGCAACGAGTACTGACGTCGCGACGATCACTGCGAAAGCCAACAGCGCGAACCGTTTTGCGTTCTCTACCATGAACTTCATGACTAACCCCCGCCAGCCTGCAATGTCGAACTTCCCGATATGGTCATCAGCGGCCCCTCCGCCCTCTCCATACTCACGAGTAGCGCAATGAACGGGCCACTCGCACACATGCCCGAGTTTCCTGTGACTTTCGGGCCTGCTTGGGCTCGCTCGACTCCGGGTGGAGCGCGTCCTGCAATGGAAACGACTGGAACTTGCATGCTCGTCGTCGAGCCTCGAGTTCTGGCGAGGGTCGCCCGCGCGAGTGGGCGCGATCGGCGACGCGAGCTTCGACGCGATCGTGTGGCAGAACGGCGTGATGTTCCCGACCGACGAAGGCGCGATCTATCGGGAGATGCGCCGCGTGCTCACCCCGCACGGTCGAGCACCCTTCTGCGCGCCGCTTCGCGCTCGGGATCGCGCGAACAAATCGCACCGTCAGGGCGATCGGGGAGCGCGGATCCGGCGACGCGAACGGAATTGAGGAGCCCGCCTCAGAAGGGTTGGGCGCCGAGCTGGGAGGCGCTCCGATCCGGCTACCTTCCACGGCACGATCGGCCGAAAGAATGCTCCGCTGGGGTCCGTGCGCTACGAGCGAACGAGGCGGCGCGCATTCGCGAAGTCGCGATCCTTCGCCGCGCAATCCACCAACAGTGCGGCGAACACCGCGAAGTTCACGCAGCCGAGCGTCTTGAAGATCTCTTCGATCGATCCCCAGAACTCTTGCTGCGGTCGTGTGAGCGCGTTCCAGGGCACGAAGTCCACCGCGGTCGAGGCCGCGAAGCAGGCGACCGCCACGAGTCCCGGAAGCCAGGTGCGCGGCCAGTTGGCGAGCGTCGCGCGAACCGTGAGCCCTGCGTAGCAGGCGCACGCGGCGTATGCGGCGAACACGTAGCCATCTTGATCGCCGAGACCGAATGGTGGAGGAACACCGTGGCGTCCGAGCCAGCGGGCCAGCGACTCGTGAAGCTGAGTCAGCTCGTCGAGTGCCAGGAACATTCCGCCGAGTCCGCCGAAAATCCAGGCGGTGGCCTCGGCCCGTCGGGCCGCGTCGGTGCGCGACAGCCGTCCTACGAGCAACAGGCCAAAGCCGCCCATCGCGAGGCATCCGGCGGTGAGCACGCTGAACAAACCGGACCACCGACCCGAGCCGTCGCGAAAGTCGAGGAAGTAGTAGATGCCACGCCCCCACCACGCGGCCGCCGCGCACAACAGAATGGTGGCTAGCCATGAATTGAGCAGCAGCTGCCAGTGTTCGCGCCACGAGTGTGCGAGCCCCGCCGCGAGCAGGGAGCCCTGGACGAGCGGCGCCTTCGGGAAGGGATGCGGGTCGTGCGCCGCCTCGGCGGTTCGCTCGGGCAAAGCCATGGCCGAGGTATCGTCCGGACGACGCGAGGAGTTGACCCGAGTTCGGCGTCGCCCCGTGCTACCCTTTGGACGCCGTTCCACCCCGATCCGGGATGAGGAGCTGCCTCATGCGCCGCGGTACCCACGTCGTGCTCCTCGTAGCATTGCTCGCACTGTCGGGCGCGCGCCCGCTCGCTGCGCAGTGTTTCCAGGGCGAGCTCGCCACGTGCGGAGCGGAGTGCAGTGCCTGGCAACTCGTGAGTGGTGCCGTTGCACCCGGCTTCACTCACGGGCTGCGCTTTCGCGCCGGCGGCGGCTGCCAGCTGACGTTCTCCTTCTGTCAGCCAAACGCGACGGCGGCATTCGCCACCACGATCTCGGTGTGGGACTCGACCTGCACCGAGGAGCTTGCCTCGGCCGGCGCGACGTGCGACACGCTCTCCGAGCTGAGCTGGGCTGCGCCCTACCCGGGAGCGTTCGTGGTCAAGGTGGGCACTCAGGGTGAAATCGGCGGCAGCTACACGCTGGCCTATCGGTGCGAGTGTTCCCCGACGGTGTTCAGCTATGTCGTGGGTGGAGCCGCGTACCAGGGATTCTCCACGCAGTTCGACGGCACTGCTTCCTTCAGCTACTTCGGCGACATCAGCTCCTACGACTGGACCTTCGGTGACGGCGGCCAGGGCTCAGGTCCCACGACCTCGCACGTCTACTCGCAGGAAGGCACCTACTTCGGTCAGCTCGAGGTCACGGACCCATGCGGCAATACAGCGATTGGACCTTTTGAAGTAAACGTTCGCGACTGCGACGCCAATCCGCCGATGCCGCCGCTCGTGAGGCGAGGCGACGAGCGGCGGACGGCCGCGGGTCCGCCGCCCCCGCGCCAATTCGGTCTCGACATTCGTGCGACACTCTCGCCTGGCCCCGAAGTGATCGGCGCTCAGTCCATGGCGGTCGACACACTGGGCAACGTTCACCTCGCCTACGGAGTGGAGCGCTTTCCTCCGTATTTTGGGACCTCCGAAGCCTCGATCTACCACCGAGTGTGGAGCGCGACCACGCAGGCGTGGTTGCCGGAGACGCTCGCAGTGTTCATTCCGCCGACCACCCGGCAGATCGCCGTGGCGGTCGCCGCCGACTCGCTCTTCAACCTGCACGTCGTGTGGTCGCAGCTCGACGTGAACGATGACCGGCAGATCTTCTACGTCCGTCGCGACACTTCAGGAAACTGGAGTGCTCCGTTCCTGATTCGGGCGATTCCCGATCAGTTGTCGAGCGCTCCGGTCATTGCAGCAGACTTGCGCGGAAACGTGCATGTGGCATGGGCCGAAGGCGACCTCAGCCACAGCAATGTGTTCCAGACGACGTGGAGCGCCACCACGCAGAGCTGGAACGCGAGCCCGCAGCAGCTCACGAATCTCACCAGCGGTCGCACGACGGATGTCTCGGTGACGATCGAGGAAGTCCGGTCGCCCGCGGTCGGTATTGCGCACTTCGGCTGGACCCAGTTCGGGAGCGAAGGCGAAGGAGTCGCGCATCGCATGGTGATGATCAAACCCTCGGGGCAGTCGCAGACACAAGCCAGCACCGACTTCATCCCGGCATTCTCGCCGTGCGGGCTGGCGATCGGCAGTTCGAATGCCGGGCTGCATCTGCTCTTCGACACCTGCTTCGACGGCCGCCCGCCGTCCGCGATCCGTGCGGGCGGCGGTCCACAGCACTATGTCGGCGTGACGACTCCAGGCCCTCCGAACGGCTGGCCGACGTTTTCGCTCGCGCCCGAAAGCATTCCCTCCGGGCTCAAGGGCGGGATCGTTTCGACCCTCGCGACCGACCGATTCGGTGACCTTCATGCAATCACCGGCCGAGGATCGGATCTCACCTATCACGCCCAGTGGAGCGCCAAAGACTCGCTGTGGATGAATGGCGATCCAGTGCGGGATGTGGCGTCGGGATTCATCCTCACGACCGGGCTTGCAGTGGACCACGAGCATCGCGCGCATGCGGTGTGGCTCGATCATCGTGCGCCCGACTCGCCGTGCAGCGGCGAGCTGTACCACGACCTTGGCATCTGCACGCCGCCGCAGCTTCCCGAGTCGCTCAGGGTGACGAACGTTGGAACCGGGCACCAGCTGCAGCTCGAGTGGCAGCCCGGCCCGGACTCGACGGCCTCGGCCAGTCGCTACATCATTTATCGGGCGCTGGCTCGCGAGGCCGTCTACGACTCGGTAGCCGACGTGGCGGGCCCGTCGTGGCTCGACCCTGACTTCCTGATCCGCGGAGCGAGCTACACCTATCGAATCCTGCCCTACAACCTGTGCGGTGAGCGCGGTGACACGACCGCGGCCGCGGTGGGAATTCCGCGCTTTCCGCTCGTCATGGTCCACGGTTGCTGCCTGGCTGGGTTCAACACGTTTGCCACGATGAATCAGTACCTCACGACGTTCGGGCCCGAGGCGTACGCGCCGCAGGACGTCTCGCGGGTCGAGTACGACAGCTGGGGGCACCTGATCGATGGCGCGGGTCGCTTGTCGGCGTTCGTGGACTCGCTGACCCAATGGTATGGCTCGACGTACGGCGTCGCGGCCGACACGGTCGACATCGTGGCCCACAGCATGGGCGGACTCGTTTCGCGCATCTTCGTGCAGGGAGAGGGACGCCGCGTGGGCACGCTCGTCACGTTGGGCAGTCCGCACGCGGGGACGTCGCTCAACATTCTGCTCGCCGCACAGCTCTTGAGTCTCCTTGCGCAGCGAACGCTCGCCTTGCCGCTGTTCGAGATGTCGTATCCGTACATGCGACTCGTGAACAACTGGCTCAAGGACACTCCGCACACCGGCACTCCCTGGACCCAGTGCTCGCCTCCGAGCTACCGCCTAGGCGCCGGGCTCTTCCCGAACCTCGACCCCTTCATGCTTCCAAACGTGAGCGACGGCCTCGTGCCCTTGTTTTCGGCGCTGTATCCGCACGGCTGCCAGCAGCAACTCTTCGCAGGGGTCTTTCATCCCAATCTTCCCGATGACCTCACGAACGTCGCGCCGTGGGTGAGAGATCGGCTACTCGAGGATTCGCTCGGCACCGGTGGCTTCACCCAGACGTTCGCTCCCGGAGTCGAATCCGACTCCTCGGCGATCGCCGACTCGCTGCCGCTGCGCCCGGTCGCGCTGATCGAAGGCCACAGCCTGCAGCAGGGCGAAGCGGTCTCGGATACGGTCGCGCTCGATGAGATGGCAACGGCCTGGTTCGGGACGTTTCATTTCGAGGGGGCGGCCACGCTCACGCTGCGCGACCCCTCGGGGCAGATCATCGATCCTGCATACGCCGCCGGCGATCCTCAGATCGACTATCTCGAGTTGCCCGGCGATGAAGGGACGTGGCAAAGCTATCGAGTGACGACGCCCGCTGCGGGCGCATGGAGCATCACCACGACGGCGACGACCCTTCCGGGCGCGAGCGCCGCGTTCGTCAACTTCTGCACGGTTGAGTCACCGGTTCGTGCGGACCTCGTTCTACCCGCACGCGTGCTGCTGCCGGGCGAAACGCTTTCGCTCGTCGTCGTCGCGAAGTCGGGCACTCAAGCGCTCCCGGACTGCACCGTGGCTGCGCAGGTCGTCGCACCCAATTCGAGTGCAACCCTCGTCCCTCTGTTCGACGACGGAGCGCACGGCGATGGCGCGGCCGGCGACGGAATCTACGGAAGCACCGCCCTGTCCCTGCCGATGGACGGCGACTATGCGGTGCAGGCAACGGTGGCAGGCACGGTCGCGCCGACTGGCGCGTTCACGCGCCGGTCGAATGGCGTGATCATGGTGGGAGATCGCGTGCCGCCGGCGATCGGCCTGCAGTCGCCGATCGGCGGCGAGCGCTACCGGACGAATTCCGCGCAGCTGATCCAGTGGAACGCCGCGGACGACACCGGCATCGACTCGCTACGCGTCGAGTTGTCGATGGACGATGGCGCAACGTACGCGCGCGTCGGTTCTGCGCCGGGCACGGACTCCACCTTTGCCTGGATGACACCCGACTCGAACACGGTTCGCGCTCGCATTCGCGTGACCGCCTTCGACGCCTTGCAGCAGACTGCGTTCGATGTGAGCCCCGCGAGTTTCACGATCTCGGACGCCGTCGACGCGCCGGTTCAAGGGATGTCCCATGCGCGGCCGGCACTCACCGGAGTGTTCCCCAACCCGTTCCGGGCCAGCACGACGCTCGAGTTCAGCCTGCCGCAGCGGGCGCACGTTCGGCTGACCGTCCACGATGTAGCCGGTCGCCGAGTGAGGACGGTGGTTGACGAAGTCCGCGGCCCGGGGCGCCATCGGATGGACTGGAAGGGCGACTCCGATTCAGGCCGGCGAATCAGCTCGGGCGTCTATTTCGTGCAACTCGATGTCGGCGCGACGCGCGTGGCGCGCAAGCTGTTGCTGGTCAAATGATCTGCACATGACCTTGCAAGCGCTCGATCGGACTCCGGGGCAGTCGGCGGTCAGATGTGGCGCGGCTGCGCGTCACACGCCGTCGCTCCTCGCGCGACTCGTCGCGATGTCGCTGCAACTGCTCGCGTTCGTTGCTGGCCCGGCCGGCGCCGCCGCCATCTCGGGGACGGTGTTCGAAGACCCGAACTACGGCGGAGGGGCTGGTCGCAGCCTCGCCGCCGCTTCCGGCGTTCCGCGCGCGAGCGCACGCGTGGAACTTTACGACGCAACGGGAGCGTTCTCGACCGCGACCAGCACGAACGGCTCGGGTGCCTTCAACCTGTCGGGGCTCGGTGCCGGGACCTATTTCGTGAGAGTCGTCAATGCCTCTGTGAGTTCCTCCCGCTCCGGCTACGTTGCGGGTGTCCATCTGGCGGTTCAAACCCATCGCACGGACGCAACCAGCGGAACACCGGTCGCGGTGACGGATTTCGTCGGTGGCACGAACCCGGCCGTTGCAGACCCCGGCAACGCGGGGGTTGGTGCGTCTTTCAACACGTCGACGTTCGCATTCACGTCCGGCCTGTCAGGAACCGCGCAGTCGGTCACCCGCGTCGCCCTCGGTGTCGCCGACGTAAGTCAGGCGGATTTTGGATTCTGTTTCGACGTGATCGTCAATACCAACGGCGCCGGCCAGGGTTCACTGCGCCAGTTGCTCGTCAATTCGAACGCTTTGCTGATCGGCGGGCTTGCGCAGGTGGGCCGATCACCGGGTGTCGAGCACGCGATCTGGATGATTCCGAACGGGACCGCGAGCCCAGGGCTGCGTGCGGCCTTCAACCTGTTTGGCGGGAGTATCGCGCTCATCGCCCCGACGACCGCACTCCCGGCGATTGCGGATCCGCTGGCGCTCGATGCGCAAACTCAACCGGGCTGGACCAGCGCGCCGATCGTGAGGCTCGATGGGTCCGCGGCGACCGGGGCGGTTGACGGGCTTTCGGTGGCCGCGAGCGGGCTCGGCACCGAGATCCGTGGCCTGATCGTCACGCGCTTCAGCCGCGACGGTGTGTCGATTCAAGCCGGGGCAGGCGGGGTCACGGTTGCGGGCTGTTGGATCGGGTCGACCGGCAATGGCTCGACACTGGTGGGGAATGCCGACGACGGGATCGAGATTGCAGGTGGTACCGCGCACATTGGTGGCATCGGGCCCTACGACGGAAACGTGATCACCAACAACGGGGACGAAGGCATCAACATTTCGGGCGGGGGCGCGGTGGCGACGGTGATCCTGGGCAACATCATCGGCCTTGATCCGAACGGCGCGTCGGGCGGAGGCAACGGCGACGTCGGCATTGCGATCCTGGCCGGGGCGAACGACACGATTGGCGGGCCATTGCCCGCGGCTCGCAACTCGATTTCAAGGAACTACGAGGGCATCGAGATCGGAACGCCGAATAACGTCATCATCGGGAACTATGTTGGAACCGACGTGACCGGAACGCTCGACCGCGGGCAGCGCAGTGACGACGGAATCGAGCTGATTAATGGAGCGGTCGGGAACCGCATCGGTGGCACGGGCGCAGCGGACGGGAATCTGATCGCGTTCAACGCGCTGAACGGCGTCAATGTGGCGGCTGGATCTGGGAACGCTGTGCTCGGCAATCGGATCCATTCAAACCAGCTGCTCGGAATCGACCTCCGCAACGATGGCGTCTCCCCGAACAACGGGACGGTAGCCGCTGGGCAACCGAACCTGTCCATGGACTCACCGGTCTTCACCTCGGCCGTCCTGTCGTTCTCAACCCTGACGCTGGCCGGCTACGTGGGATCGGCTCCGGGGCAGGCGACGTTCGCGAACGCGCGGGTCGAGCTGTTTCGCAGCGATCTCGACGGGACCGGATTCGGTGAGGGCCGCAGTCTGCTTGGGAGCCTGACGACCAATGCAACGGGCCAGTTCTCGGGAATCCTCAGCGTGAGCGGACTGGTGGCCGGGGATCAGGTGACCGGCACCGCAACCGACGGATCAGGCAACACCTCGGAGTTCGGTGCCGACCGCGTCGTGACCGCCGGCGGGGGGCCGCTCGCGATCACGAAGCGTGCGTTCCTGCCTGGCGGTACCCCGCTCAATTCCGGCATGACCCTGCCGCGCGGGACGCGCTTTCAATTCATGCTTTACGTGAGCAACAACGGACCGGCCGTGAACGACGTCACGCTGCGCGACCTCCTCGACCCCGCCTTCGAGTACGAGCCGGGGTCCCTACGGGTGACGATGGCGCCGTCGAACTGCCTCGGTGCCAACTGTACCGCTGCGGAGGAGGCCACGATGTACGCGCTCTCAGCCGCGGCGCCGTCCAGCTCGGACGGAATCGACGGCGACGTGGCTGCATTCAGCGCCGGCACGGTTCACGCCGGCAACCAGAATGTCGCGAACGCGCGGCTGGATGTTCCCGCCAATCGAGCCTGCGTGCTTCTGTTTACGGTGCATGCGCGGTAGGAACGCCGCGCGGGAGCACGCGGCGAAGCGCCCCGCGGCCCGGAGAGGCTGGATCTCCTGGTCATTGCGCTGCTTGCTTACATTGTCCCTCGCGGCTGCGGGCTGCTCCCGTTCGGTCACTGGCCCGAACGGCCCGGTCGCGACGACGCACGTCGGTCTCACTGCGAATCCCAGTGATTTCACGCTCGCAGATTCAATCGGCTCAGCGCTTCAGACGGCGCTCGCCACTGGTGCGTCGTTCCAGATGATCACCCCACTCTGGAACGAAATCGAAAACGTACCCGGCGCGCTGAACGTTTCCAACCAGCGGCTGTACCTTCAGGTCTTCCGCGCTTTCGGCTTCACGAGCTTCGTCAATCTGCGCCCGGTCGACACGAATCAACGGGGCACGCCGCCCGATCTCGCCGGGCTCGCGTGGGACGATCCGACGATGCTCGCGCGCTGGGACGTCGCGTTGGACTCGCTCATCGAGCTGGTGCGCGAAACTCCGCAGATCGCGCTTGCAGTCGGCAACGAGGTCGACGGGTACTTCTCGTCACACCTCTCGGAACTGCCGGCATTTATTCGCTTCTATCGTCACTCGCTCGCGCGCTTGCACGCGGCGTTGCCCGGCATCCCGATTGGGATCGTGACCGGCGCCCCGGTTGGAAACCCAGACGCGTGGATCGGAGACACGCTGAACGCCTACAGCGACATTGTGCTCTACACCTACTATCCGTTCGACGCTGGGACCGACTTCCAGCATCGCCTGCCCGCTACGTTTGAGCCCGACATGGCGCAAATGCGATCACGTGCTCGGGCGCTCAACAAGCCAATCGCTTTCACGGAGATCGGATACGCGTCGTCACCCGCTTGCAACAGCAGCGATGCGGCGCAGGCGGAGTTCGTACGGCGCTTCAAGACCTACTTTCGAGCGGTGCCTCGCTCCGAGGCGCTGTTCGCGAACTACTTTCTTCTGACGGACTGGTCGAGCGGCACGCTCCAGATCCTCTTCGATTACTACCGGTTCGTATCGCCGGGCTTCGCCGGCTACCTGGGAACGCTGGGACTGCGCGACACCCTGGGTGCGCCGAAACCAGCGTGGGAGGCGTGGAAGGGGGTACGCTGAACACGCGCGCACCGGGTCGCGTCGTGAGAGGCGAGCCTGATTCGGCCGTAGAGCGCGGCCAACTCTTGTGGCAATAGCCGGCGACAACTCGCCGACTCGGCGGCGGCGTGTTCGTGTCAAAGTGGGGCTCGGCGGGCTCCGGCAACGGCCAGTTCAACCAGCCGCACGGTCTCGCGACCGATGCCGCCGGTAACGTCTTCGTGGCCGACAACCAAAACCAGCGCATGCAAAGATTCGGCGCCCCTCCCACGGAAACCCACGCGTCGAGCTGGGGCCAGATCAAGTCGCGCTTTCGGTAGCGCGCCACCGGCGATATCTATCGGGCCGGCGGTGCCTTCCTCCCCCCGCCGGCCCGCGAAGGGGAACTCTGATCTGTCGATGTAGCGGAACGTGCTCTGCCGGATCGCACAGGCCACGGTGAGCGAGCGCTTCCCGACCGATCCGCCGAAGTTCTTCGCCGTTCGGTTCGGTTTTCACGAGAGCGGGGCGATTCCCGATTCGCTGGCGCGGCCTGATGCGCGGGAACGCGACCATCACGGTGCTGCGACGACCAATTGAATCCGGGCCTTGCGGGAGACCCGAACACGGTCGAGGAGGCGGTCGCCGAGAGCCTTCGGGCAGAGCTGGGTGATGCACCGGTGCGGCTCGGATTGCACAGCATCGTGATCGAGGCGCGCGCATAACCCCTTGACTTGCAGGCGCCTGGCCGCAGCAGTGGAGACTTGGCGAACTCCTTAGAAGCGGCTATATTACAGACGCACTCTAACGCATACGTGAGGGTTTGAACTTGGCCACTCCGATGAGAGCGAAGACCGATCGGATCCGTGTCGGCGATCTGGCACGCGAGACCGGCAAGACCGTGCGGGCGATCCACCTCTATGAAGAGATGGGCCTGCTCACGCCGGTCACACGCACCAGCGGCGGCTTCCGCCTCTACGATCGCTCCGCGATCGATCGCGTCAAGTGGATGGACATGCTGCACGGTCTGGGATTCTCGCTTCAGGAAATGCGAGATGTCTTGCGCGAGTGGTGGCAGGCGGATCTCGGTCCCGACGCCATGAAGCGCCTGCGCGAGGTGTTCGAGGAGCGGCTCATCGCGACGCGCGAGACGATCAAACGGCAGCGCGAACTCGAGCACGAACTGCTCGCGGGGCTCGCGTATCTCGAGACCTGCAATCAGTGCGGCACCAACGAATCGGCGGTGGGATGCGTGCACTGCGAGCTGGATCACGGCGTTGCCCGCGAACCGGTGCTGGTCGCCGGTTTCAAGTCGGCGCCCGAGCGCGGATCGGGGGCGCGTTCGAATCGCAGCTCATTCGTGCCGCTCGCCGAGATCGCGGGATCCGAAGTGAAGTCGATGGACGCGCCCGCCCGTGGACCCCGGTCCCGGGCATGAAGACGACGCAAGCGGGAAAGGAGCACCGGCAGCAATGATCACGATGACCGAGGCGGCGAAGGGCAAGGTGAAGGATCTGCTCACGCAGCGCGGCACTCCCGAGGGCGGCCTTCGCATCGGCGTGCGCGGCGGCGGCTGTTCGGGCAACTCTTATTTCATGGAGTTCTGTGAAGCCGAAAGCCCGGGCGATGAAATCTTCGACACCGGCGGCGTGAAGCTGTTCGTGGACCTCAAGAGCGCGGTCCTGCTGACCGGCACCGAGATCGATTTCGTCCAGGGCCTGATGGGCGCTGGATTCAAGTTCAACAATCCAAACGTGAGACATAGCTGCGCCTGCGGCGATAGTTTCTCCGCCTAGTCGCGTGGACCGGAAAGGACCGAGATGAGCACCACCCCAGAACTGCAGGTGAAAGACCTCCACGTGGCCGTGGAAGGCAAGGAGATCCTCAAGGGCCTCTCGCTCGAGGTGCGCAAGGGAGAGATTCACGCGCTCATGGGCCCGAACGGTTCCGGCAAGAGCACGCTAGCGAACACGCTCATGGGCCACCCGCGCTACGAAGTGACGGACGGCAACATCCTGTTCCGGGGCGAGAGCGTGCTCGAGATGGAAGCCGACGAGCGTTCGCGCGCCGGGCTGTTCATGGCGTTCCAGTACCCGGTCGCGATTCCCGGCGTGACGGTGGCGAACTTCTTGCGCGCCGCGCTCAACGCCCGGCTTCAGGCGCCGGAGGCCGACGCGAATGGCCGCATGCCGCACAAGAAGGGCATTCCGCCGCGTGAGTTCCGCGCCCTGCTCAAGCAGCAGATGGAAGTGCTCAAGATGGATGAGAGCTTTGCGGGCCGCTACCTGAACGACGGGTTCTCCGGCGGCGAGAAGAAGCGCGCCGAAATTCTGCAAATGGCGCTGCTCAAGCCCACGATCGCGATCATGGACGAGACCGACTCGGGGCTCGACATCGACGCGCTGCGGGTGGTGAGCGACGGCGTCAATGCGCTCGCCGGGCCTGAGATCGGCGTGATCGTGATCACGCACTACAACCGCATCCTCAACTACATCAAGCCCGACCAGGTGCACGTGATGAAGGAGGGCCGCATCCTGATGACCGGCGGCCCCGAGCTCGCGGTCGAACTGGAAACCCGCGGCTACGACTGGGTTCAGGCCCCGAAGGAGATGGCCACCCGATGAGCACCTCTCCCGAACTCGACGTCCGCGAAGGTTACGCGGAGAAGTACGGATTCCACGACACCGAGCAGTCGGTGTTTAAGAGCCGCAAGGGACTCGACGCCGAAATCGTGGCGCAGATCTCGGACATGAAGGGCGAGCCCAAGTGGATGCGCGACTACCGGCTCAAGGCCTACGAGATCTTCCAACAGAAGCCGTTGCCCATGTGGGGCGGTGATGTCGCCGCGATCAACTTCCAGGATATCTACTACTACGTGAAGCCGACCGAAAAGGAAGCGAAGACCTGGGAAGACGTGCCGGCCGACATGAAGCGCACGTTCGACAAGCTCGGGATCCCCGAGGCCGAGCAGAAGTTCCTGTCCGGCGTGGGTGCGCAGTACGACTCCGAGGTCGTGTACCACAAGATCCAGGAGAAGCTCGAGAAGCAGGGCGTGATCTTCTTGTCGTGTGATCACGGGCTGCGCGACCACGAGGAACTGTTCAAGAAGTACTTCGGCACCATCATTCCTTCGACCGACAACAAGTTCGCGGCGCTCAACTCGGCGGTATGGTCGGGCGGTTCATTCATCTACGTGCCGAAGGGCGTGCACGTGGACGTGCCGCTGCAGGCCTACTTCCGCATCAACACGAAGGACATGGGCCAGTTCGAGCGCACGCTCATCATCGTGGACGAGGGCGCCTACGTTCACTACGTCGAGGGCTGCACCGCGCCGATCTCGTCGAGCGATTCGCTGCACTCGGCGGTGGTCGAGATCATCGTGCACAAGAACGCGCGATGCCGTTACACCACCATCCAGAACTGGTCGAACAACGTCTACAACCTCGTCACCAAGCGCGCGGTCGCCTATGAGAACGCGACCATGGAGTGGGTCGACGGGAATCTGGGCTCCAAGCTCACGATGAAGTACCCGGCGGTCTACATGATGGAGCCGGGGGCTCACGGAGAAATCCTCTCGATCGCTTTCGCCGGCAAGGGTCAGCACCAGGACGCGGGTGGCAAGTGTGTGCACGTCGCTCCACGCACGACGAGCAAGGTGATCTCCAAGTCGATCAGCAAAGACGGCGGGCGCGCCGGCTACCGCGGACTCGTGAAGGTGCAGAAGGGTGCCTTCGACTCGAAGAGCACCGTCAACTGCGACGCCCTGATCCTCGACGAGCACTCGCGCTCCGACACCTACCCGTACATGGAGATCGAAGAGGATCGCGTCACGATCGGTCACGAGGCGACGGTGTCGAAGATCGGCGACGACCAGATCTTCTATCTCATGAGCCGCGGCATTCCTCAGGAAGAAGCGGGCGCCATGATCGTGTCGGGCTTCATCGAGCCGATCGTCAAGGAGCTGCCGATGGAGTACGCGGTCGAGATGAACCGACTGATCCAGCTCCAGATGGAGGGCTCGGTCGGATGACGACGACTTCCATGGCGACGAACACCGCGACGGAATTCGAGTCGGCGTGGGCGACGCGAGCGGCCGAGGCCGCGCGCACGGCGGGAGAGCCCGAGTGGGCGCTCGAGCGCCGTCGCATCGCTGCCGCGCACATGAAGTCGCTGGGGTTCCCCAGGCGCGACGACGAATTGTGGCGTCGCACGGACTTCCGCTCACTCGAGACGGCACTCCCGAGGCTCGATCCGTTCGCGAGCGTTCCGCCGGCCCGTAACCTCGACGACCTGCCGGCAGCACTGCTCGAGCGCCTCGCCGGCGACACCACGGCGAGTGCCCTCATCGTTCAGCGCGGCGGCACCGTGGTGCTGACGCAGACGCACCCCGAGCTTCAGAAGCAGGGCGTGATCGTGTGCTCGATGGATCGCGCGATCCGCGACCACGCCGACAAGCTGCGCCCCGAATTGGGCTCGGCACTCGCGCCGGACTACGACTGGTATGTGGCGGCGAGCGAAGCCGTGCGCACCGGCGGTGCATTCGTGTGGGTGCCGGACGGCGTCGCAGCCGAAGTCCCGGTGCGCATCATGCACTGGCACGAGGGTGCGGGCTCGGTGACGATGCCGCGCACCGTCGTTCACGTGGGGCGCGGATCGAAGGCGACCGTGATCGAGGAGCTGGTGTCCGGCAATGCAGACGGCATTTCGTTCCACGGCGGCGGCACCGAGGTGTTCGTCGGCGACGATTCGAAGCTGGTGTTCGGTTCGCTTCAGGAGTGGGGACGCCACCTGTTCCACTACACCAACGCACGCGCAAGGGTCGGCCGCAATGCCGAGCTGCAGTGGATTCACACCATGCTCGGGGCCCGGCAGGCCAAGTCGCACGCGTACTTCGACCTCGCCGGCGAAGGCGCACAGGCGTTCGTGCACGGCTTCATGTTCGGCGACGCCCGCCAGCACTTCCACCTGCACACGTTGCAGCGGCACTTTGCACCCCACGCGACCAGCGACCTGCTGATCAAGTGCTGCCTCAAGGATCACGCGCGCAGCATCTACCAGGGATTGATCCAGGTGGCCGAGGGCGCCCAGCGCACTGACGCCTACCAGGCGAACCGCAACCTGTTGCTCAGCGACACCGCGCGCGCCGACAGCATTCCGGGCCTCGAGATCCTCGCGAACGACGTGCGCTGCACGCACGGCGCGACGATCGGCCACGTCGACCCCGAGCAGCAGATCTACCTCATGGCGCGCGGACTTCCCAGAGTCGAAGCCCAGCGGTTGATCGTCGAGGGCTTCTTCGCGCCGGTGCTGGATCGCATCCCGCTCGAGACGGTGCGCGAACGGCTGCGCTCGGAGATCGAGCGCAAGATCGGCGTGTGACGTGACGGTTCCCGTTCAGGCGCAGCCGGTGATGCCGGCCTCGAGCGGCTTCGATCCGCGTGCGATCCGTGAAGAGTTTCCGATCTTCCGGACCCCGCGGGACAAGCCGCTGCGCTATCTGGACAGTGCAGCGACCTCGCAGAAGCCGGATGCCGTGCTCGAGGCGATGAATCGCCACTACGCGACCTCGAACGCGAACATCCATCGCGGCGTCTACACCATCGCCGAGGAGGCGACCGCCGCCTACGAGGACGCGCGTCGCCGCGTCGCGGCGTTCGTCAACGCCACCCCGCGCGAGATCGTGTTCACGAAGAACGCGACCGAAGCGATCAATCTGGTCGCCTATGCGTGGGGCCGTTCCAATCTGCGCGCCGGTGATGCGCTGCTGCTCACCGAGATGGAGCACCATTCGAACCTGGTGCCCTGGCAGTTGCTCGCCGAGGAAAAGGGCGCCGAGCTGCGCTTCCTGCGCGTGACCGGCAGCGGCGATCTGGACCTGGAGCCGCTGACCGGGCTGCTGGCGGACGGCAGGGTCAAGCTCGCCTCGTGCGTACACGTCTCGAACGTGCTCGGCACCATCAACCCGATCGCCGACATCGCGCGTGCCGTTCACGCAGTCGGCGGTGTGATGATGGCCGACGCTTCGCAGAGTGCCCCGCATCTGCCGCTCGACGTGCAGGCGCTGGGGGCCGACTTCGTCGCCTTCACCGGGCACAAGATGCTCGGTCCGACCGGCATTGGCGTGCTCTACGGCCGCCGCGCATTGCTCGAGGCGATGCCGCCGTTTCTGGGCGGTGGCGAGATGATCCGCGAGGTCAAGCTCGAGCGCTCGCAGTGGAACGAGCTGCCGTGGAAGTTCGAAGCCGGCACCATGCCGATCGCCGAAGCGGTCGGTCTCGGCGCCGCGGTCGACTACCTCGAGCGACTCGGCCGCGAGCATGTGTTCGCGCACGACCGGGCACTCGCCGGCTACACCATGGATCGCCTCGCCGAGATCGAGGGCCTGCGCATCATCGGGCCGCCGCTCGAACGTCGCGGGGGGGTGGTGGCGTTCACCATGACGGACGTTCATCCGCACGACGTGGCGGCGGTGCTCGACGGCGACGGCGTGTGCGTCCGCGCGGGCCATCACTGCGCGATGCCGCTGCACGAAGCACTCGGGATCGCGGCCACGTCACGCGCCTCGTTCCACTGCTACTCGCTCGAGGAAGAAGTGGACGCGCTGGTGGAGGGGCTGTGGCGCGTGCGTCGCACCTTCGCGCGATGACGGGATTCGACGAGATCTACCGCGAGAACATCCTCGAGCATTACCGCAACCCGCGCTGTCGCGGCACGCTCGACGCTCCGACGCACACCTTCGAAGACGCGAACCCGCTGTGCGGCGATCGCATTCGTATGGATCTGTCGGTGCGCGACGGCAAGCTCGACGAAGTTCGGTTCTCGGGCCAGGGTTGCGCGATCAGTCAGGCCTCGGCCTCGATGCTGTGCGAGGCGGTCGAGGGCCGGCCGGTCGAGGAGTTGCGGGCGCTGGGCCGCGAGGACGTGCTCGAAATGATCGGGATCGATCTGGGTCCGGTGCGACTCAAGTGCGCGCTGCTGGCGCTCAAGACACTCAAGGCGGGGCTCTACGGGCTCACTTCGTGGCCCGGCGAAGAAGAGGCGACGACGTGACGAGTGCGACGACCGATGGCTTCGTGACCGTCGCGCGAGTGGGCGAGATCCCCTCGGGCGGCGTGAAGGTGGTGCGCTTCGAGGACCAACCCGTCGCGGTCTTTCACGTGGACGGCAGCTACTACGCGCTCGACGACCTGTGCACGCACGACGGCGGTGAGCTGGCGAGCGGCACGGTCGACGGACACGTCATCGAGTGTCCGCGACACGGTGCGCGTTTCGACATCCGCACCGGTGCGGTGCTGTGCATGCCGGCGACCGCGCCGGTCCCGACCTATTCGGTGCGACTCAAGGGCGACGAAATCCAGGTGGGGTGGGCATGAACGAGAATCCGAACGACGCGACTTCCAACGCGACTTCCAACGCGGCTGCCGGCGCGACTCCGGCGGGCGAGGCCGCAGCGTCGAACGCGCCGAGTCAGCAGGAACTGGCGATTCGCGGTGCGCTCGAGACCGTGATGGATCCGGAGATCAACCTGTCGGTCATCGACCTGGGTCTGATCCGCGAAGTGAACGTCACCGAGGGGAAGACGCTGGTCCGCATGATGCTCACCACGCCGTTCTGTCCCTACGCGCCGCAGATGATCGCCGACGTGAAGCAGGCTGCGACCAGCGTGGTGCCTCAGGAGACCGAGGTCGAGATCATGCCGGACGCATGGAGTCCCGACCTGATGCCGGACCCGGGGCTGCTCGGCTACTCGTTCTAGCGGCGCGAAGTGACGATTCCAGTCGGAGGTTCGGTGGCGCTCGCCCGTGCGGAATAGCGACGGCTGAACGTCTGCCGGGGGGCGGCCGGCCCCCGCGCTCCGTTGCTGTGTCCCCTCATGCCCCCGCTCGCCCCACGACGCGGTCGGGCGGCGTGCTCGACTGCTAGCGTTTGAACTCGGACGCAGACCGGGTCTCCCTCCGAGGAAGCACTCACCATGCCTGTTTCGAACCCCTTCTCGAGCCACCGCCTGTTTCATTTTGCCGGTCGAATCTTCTTCGTCCTCGCCGTGACCCTCGCGTGCCCGGTGCGGGCCCTGGCGCAGCCGCCGGTCTTCACGCGCGTCACGGGTCCGAACAACCCGATCGTCACCGATGCGCTCCAGAGTGCCGGCGGGTCGTGGACGGACCTCGACGGTGACGGCTTCCTCGATCTGATCGTGCTGAACGGCATCACGCTCAGTCAGAGCAACTCACTCTACCTGCACGCCTCCGGCATGTCGTTTCTGCGCGTCGTGACCGGCGACATTCCGAACGACGCCGGGCCTTCGAATGGTGGCGTGTGGGGCGATTACGATCAGGATGGTCACACGGATCTGTTCGTCGCTCGCCGCAACAACGCCGGCAATCTGCTCTACCGCGGGCTCGGCGACACCGCATTCGTGAAGGTGACGGCCGGGGCGGTAGTGACCGATCTCGCGAACTCGAATTCGGGTTCGTGGGTGGACATCGATCGGGACGGGGACCTCGATCTCTACGTCGTCAACTTCCAGGGTGACGACTTCCTCTACCTGAACGGCGGAGCGCCCGACTGGCCGCTGACCCGCACCCTCGTTCCGACGCTGACGCCCGGGAACGAGTTCTCCATCCACGGCGCCTGGGCGGATTTCGACGGCGACTGCGACGAAGACCTGTTCGTCGGGAACGCCGGCAGTCAGAACGACTACCTGTTCGTGAATGGCGGCGATCTGACGTTCACGAAGCGAGGGTTCCCCGACCAGAGCTCGACGCTCGGCGCCAGCTGGGCGGACTTCGACGCCGACGGCGACCTCGACCTGTTCGTCGCGAACTTTCTCCACGAGTTCAGCATCCTCTACCGCAACAGCGGCGCTCCGGCATTCACCCTCACTCCGGTCCCGACCAGCGTCTACGTACCCGACGCCGCGAATTCGGTCGGCAGCGCGTGGGGTGACATCGACAATGACGGAGACCTGGACCTGTTCGTCGCCAACGACGGCGAGCCGAGCGCGCTCTACCGGAACGCAGGGCCCCCGGGCTTCGCGCTGACGCGCGCGACGAGCGGCGCCGAGATCGCGAACATCGGCAACTCCTTCGGTTGCAGCTTTGCCGACGTCGATCGAGACGGCGCTCTCGACCTGTGGGTCGCCAACCGTCTCAATCAGCCGAATTTCCTCTACCACAACGACGGACCGGTGGGAGGCTGGGCCGCCTTCCGTTGCGTCGGATCGACGCCCAACCGGAGCGGGGTCGGCGCGCGCTTGCGCGTGCTCGCGACGATCGGCGGATCCCCGCGATGGCAGATGCAGGAGGTCATGCCGCTTTCCGGCTACAACAGTCAGAACCTCGAGCTGCACTTCGGAATCGGCGGCGCAACGCAACTCGACTCGGTGCTGGTGAACTGGCCCTCCGGAGCACGCGACACCTTCACCGCCGTGCCGGCGGGACGCCTGATCACGATCACGGAGCACCAGGCTCTGGTCGGGGTGGAGACCCCGAATCCGGCGCGCGCGCGCCTGCGGATCACGACCCGGAACCCGTTTCGAGGTGCGATCGAACTGGCGTACGAACTGACCGAGGAGGCGCTCGTGACGCTCGAAGTCATCGACCTGGGCGGCCGCAAGATCGCGACGCTCGATGCGGGCAGGCGATCGCCGGGTCTGCATCGCTCACGCTTTGAAGCGCCTGCAAATCTGCGCCCCGGACTCTACTGGGCGCGACTCGACGTCGCGGGCGCTCGCGAAGTCGTCGGGCTCACGTTGCTGCGGTAAGCGGAGCGGATTCCGTCACCGGGCACCACGGGCGGGCGCGTGAGTACGGCCGCGCCCCAACATGCGCAGCACCGCATCCGCACGATCGAGCGAAGCGGTGCGCATGCACGCAATCGTGTAGGGCCGCGCACGGACTCTTCGCGCGGCGAACACGAGGTACTCCGAGCCGGGCTCGAACTGGAACGCGCAGTCGCTGTTGTCGATCTCGACTTCCACGGTGTCGGAGGTGACGCCGCGCCACGAGCGCACCGCGGCGAACACCACCCAATTCTCGAGGAAGCGCGTCGAGCCTTCGGAGCCGCCCCAGCGCGTGCGCGTAACGTGCTCGCTGCGTTCGATCACCTCGAGCGCCTTGCCCGAAAAGATCACGTCGGACTCGATCACGACGCGAGGCGAGAGCGCGGGCAGTCGAACGCAATCGCACGCGGCGACCGGAGTCGCGTGCCACGGCACGACCACCGCGACGATCCACAGCCACCCGATGCGGCTCAACGCCGCTCTCGCCCGCCTGGGATCGGTCATGCGTCGCTCCAGCAGCCGCAGCTCAGAACGAGTAGTGGAGGCCCATGTTCAGCTTGGTCTGGCTGCCGCGTCCGAGGAAGTCGTACTCGAGCCCGAAGTCGTTCGCGAGCTTGCCGGCGATCGGAGTGGAGAGTCCGGCGCCGATGCTCATGCCGCCGCGAATCACCGAGTCTTCGGCGTTCACGAGTCCGAGTGTCGGCGCATTGACCTCGTTGCTGAGGAAGTGGAGTCCCCAGCCGGCGCCGACCCACGGGCGCACGCTGTACTGAAGAAAGGTGTAGCGAGCGTCGGCGCCGAGGCGCGCATCCGAGCGCGTCGAGGTGATGTCGAACGACTCGACACGATTCCGATTGCGCCAGAACTGAATGCTGGGCGTGATCGTGACGTTTTCGATCAGGCTCGCCGACTTGAGATGAACTCGGAGGCCGAGCCCCGAGAACGAGCTCTGATCCTGCTGAAAGATGGTGTGGAACACGCCCTCGACGCCGGTGATGGGGGCGGAGTGCGAGACGACGGGCTGCGCGAGGGTCGCGAGCAACACGATCGACGCGAGCATCCTTGCTCGACGCATGCGATGTCTCCTGCGGGATGTCATCCGTGATGGCCGGAAGCTTCGTGGTCCGGGGAGTGGCCGCGACTATACGTCAGGCCTGAGGCGCGCGGAAGGCCCGACGGGCTCGAGCCGCGGCGAGTCGGATCAGCGCGCTGCGAAACCCAGCACCGAGCGCCGCCAGCGTGCGAGCGGTGTGAAGGTGAGCGCGTGGCGTTCCGCCAGTTCTTCGCAGCCCCGCTCGGGACCGAACAGCCACACGCGCCGGGAGCGCGCGGCCCATGCCGCCACCGAATCGCCGGGCACTTCGAGACTGTGCTTGAGCGCTTCGGAATCGAAACGCGTCTCGCGCGGCACGTCGACCATCGGGAGCGTCTCTCGGAGATAGAACGGCAGCCCGGCATTGAACTGGTTCACGAGGACCACGCGTTCGCCGGGGACCCGCTGCTCGGCGAGCAGGCGCGCGATCGGACGCGGTGAACCCAACGGCGCCTCGAATGGCGCGAGTGCCGCGATCAGCGCGGTCCACGCGGCCAGCACGCAGGCACCACCGAGTGCCAGTCGACCGCGCCACACCGGCAGCGCTGCGATCACCAGCAGCGCGCACGCCACATACGCGAGCGGCGGCCCGCCGACCGGCACATGAGACGGAAGCTGCTGGATGTGGCCGAGCGCGCGCGGACCGAGCCATGCCCCGGCAACGCCGAGCCCGGCGCACGTGAGCGCGGTCGCGATGCGCGCGACGCGCGACTGCGCGCCGAATGCGGCGAGCAGCGCGGCGGCCGGAAACGCCGGCAGCAGATAGGCCGGCAGCTTGGAGCCCGAGAACGAGAAGAACGCGAGCGGCACGAACAGCCACGCGAGCACCAGTCGCGGCGCGACGTGGTCGCGCTCGCGCCATGCGCGTGCGATGCCGGCGATCAGCAAGGCCAGCCACGGCAGCACGCCGACGGCGAGGACGCCGAGGAAGTACCACGGCGGGCCCCCTCGTTCGTGAATGGTGGCGGCGTAGCGGCCCCACAGATGATCGGTGAGCCAGTATCCGAGGAGGCCCTTGACCCGCGTCATCGCGAGCAGGTACCAGGGCAACGCGATGGCTCCGGCCAGCAGCCAGCCCGACCCGGGGCCGAGCCAGCGCATCGCCGAGCGATCGCGCGACAGGCCGGCGACGACCAGCACCGGCAGCAGGGTGTGAACCAGCACGACCGGACCCTTGGCGAGGAAGCCGACCCCGATCGCGGCGATCGCAAGCGGCGAAGGGGCCAGCGCCCAGTACCACGCCACCGCGCCGGCCAGGAATGGATCCGAGGCGAGCGAGCGACCGAACCCGGCGACCAGCGCCGTGGTTGCGAGGATCGCCGCCGCACCGGTCGCGTTCGGCGCGAAGTGGGCGAGACCGCGCTGGGCCGCCGCGACCAGGCCGGTGACCATGAGCAGCGAGGCCAGCACCGCAAACAGCCGCGCGCCGAACGCCTCGGGGCCGAACAGATTCATGCCGAGAGCCGTGGCCCAGTAAGCGAGCGGCGGCTTGTGCAGATGCAGGACGCCGTTGAGGCGCGGCAACAGCCAGTCGTGCGTCACGTTCATTTCGCGCGCGATCTCGGCGTAGCGCGTCTCGGTCGGCTCCAGCAGGCCACCGAGTCCGGCGCACGCGATCCAGGCCAACGCGATGGTGGGGAGCAGCCAGGTGGTGCCGTGAGCCCGCGAGCCGACTTCCCGAAACGGCCCGCCGCCGTGCGTTTCGTTCACGCCGCGGACTCGCGTCGCTGCAGCACCAGGTTGCGCGCGTAGATCGCGAGCCCCATCACCTGACCGACCGCGAAGACCGGATCGCGCTTGTGCACGGCATAGAACAACAGCGCCACGCCGCCGAACAGGCTGAGAAGCCAGAAGGCCCGCGGGATCACCACGCGTCGCGCACGCTCCGAAGCCAGCCACTGCACGAGGAAGCGCGATCCGAACAACACCTGCCCGGCGAAGCCCAGCACGTACCAGCCGGCGGGTGAGTGGAACCACTCGTTCATGATCGATCCTCGGGTTCGGGCATGCGACCGAGCCGCGTCTTGAGCCACCGCACTCCGATGAGATCGCGCAGCCCCCGGCCGAGGCGGTTTCCGACGCCGTACTTGGAGAGTCCGCTGCGCCGTGAGCGATGCCTCACCGGGATCTCCGCGTAGCGCGCGCCCCTGAACACACACAGCGCGGGCAGGAACCGATGCACGCCCACGAACATGGGCAGGCCCTCGAGCGCCTCGCGTCGGTAAGCCTTGAACGCGCAGCCGATGTCCGTACACGGATCTCCCAGCACCGCGCGCCGCACCGAGTTCGCGATGCGAGAGGCGACCCGTCGCGTCCAGCGGTCGTGGCGCTCGGTCCGCACTCCGGAAACCACGTCCACCGACTCGAGCGCCGCGAGCAGTTGCGAAAGATCGGCCGGATCATTCTGAAGGTCGCCGTCGAGCGTGACCACGATCGCTCCCTGAGCGCGGGCAAATCCGGCCGCGAGCGCCAGGCTCTGTCCGAGGTTGACCTCGAGCCGTACGCTCACGATCGCGCGGTCGCGTCCAGCCTCGACCGCGATGTGCTCGGCGGTCCCGTCGCTGCTCGCATCGTCGACCAGCACGATCTCGAAGGTTCGCCCGAGCGTCGTGAGCGCGGCGCGAAGTTCGGAGAGCAAGGGAGTGACGTTCGCGGCCTCGTCGCGGAGCGGAATCACCACCGACAGATCCGGTGCGGGCCGTGACTCCGCGTGCGGCGGACGCTCGCTTCCAACCCGAAGCACGGGCTCGGCGGAGTGAGTCAGGAGAGACATTGGGATCGATCGCAGTAAGGCGGTGTGGTGCTTCGCGAACATCCACACCACTGAACGCTCGCCGCGTGTTGCAGTTCCACGATCAGCGGTTCGATGCCGGTTCCTCCGTGCGAACCGTCGCACCACGGAGGCTGGCGCGTCCGTCCGCAGCGGCACCACGCGAACACTCCCGGGGTCTCGTTCGCATCGATGGGCCCGCGGGGGGGCGAGTCGGTCATGGTCGCAGTCTGCCTCCGACCCCGGCCGTGGCGCAATCAGGGGTTTGGTCGACGTGCGTCGCTGTGCTAAAAGCGCGCGGACGCGCCGCGATCCACTCCGTGAGGTACGACTGAACGCACTGCTCCGCCCGCTCCGCCGTCCGCGCCGCCGCCGGACCCTCGATCCGCTCGAGCAGCTCGCGCTGGATCTCGGGCCCGAGCGCGCGCGCTGGCGCTTTTCACGATTGGTCGTGGGCTCGCCTCACGCGCCTCGCATCCGCGAGCGGCTCGAATTCGTGCGCGCGTTCTTCCCCGAGCTTGACGGCCTCACGATCCGAGTAGGACTCGTGAAAGCCCGCGGCGTACTGGGCTGGGGATCGCTCGACCCCGAGCAGCCGGGCATCTGGGTGCGCCCGCGGCGGCTCGAGACCTTCACGATTGCGCACGAGTTCACTCATCTGCTGCAGGCGCGCGGACTGGTGCCACGCGGCGAACGCTCGTGCGATCTGTTCGCGCTCACGCGCTCGCCGCTGCTGGTCGACCATGCGCCCGGCTATCTGCGACTTCCGTTCGCACTGCGGCATCAGCGACCGCTCGAGGCGGCAAGCGCCATCCGGCTGACGACGCTGGCCCGCGAAGCGGTGGCGGCCCGCGCCGCGGGGGATCGTCGCTACCTGCTTCGCTTCGAGCAAGCGGTGGCCAACGAGTTCGGCAACGGGGCGCCGCGGGTGCGCCGGTCGCCGCGCTCCCGCGCGCTCGCCACGGCGCTCGCGGCCGGACCATCGCTGCTGGATCTGGCGATGGCTCAGGCGCGCCGGCTGGTCACGCGCGTGAGCGGAGCGAGGCGTCCGTCGTGACGCCGACCGCGCCTCGAGCGGCCATCGAAGTGGTTGCGGCGGTGGTGCGCCGGGCGGATCGGGTGCTGTTCACGCGCCGCCCCCCGGGCGGGCCGCTCGGCGGGCTGTGGGAGTTTCCGGGCGGGAAACTCGAGGTCGGGGAATCCGCGTCCGAAGCGCTGACTCGCGAACTTCGCGAGGAGCTGGGGGTCGAAGCGCGCGCCTTGCGGCTGTTGTCACGCGACCGCCATACCTATGCGCATGGCGTCTCGGTCGAACTGCACTTCCTCGAGGCCGAGATCGTCGCGGGTGAACTGAGCCCCAGTGCCGCAGTCGCGGAGATCGCGTGGTGGCGACCCGATCAGGTGGATCTGAGTCTGGTGCTCGAGGGCGACCATCGCTTCGTGCGGCAGCTCGCGGAGGAACTTCGATGATTCTGGATACCGCTCGGGTCGTACTTCCCGAAGGGCTTACGTTCCTCGGCGCCGGCTGGTGGGTGCTGCACGCGCTCGCGGTGGGATTCGTGTTCGCGTGGGCGTATCGCAAGGGGCGCAGCGACGAGCGCCGCCACCAGCGTCACAAGGACATCGAACGCGGGCGCTGAACCCGTCCGCGCGATCGAGAGGATTGCCGGAACGCCGCGAGGACTCCGACGCTGGCCAGCTCGGGATCGGGTGCGAGCACCTGTTCGACCGCTTCCGGCGTGCGGCCCGCCTGGGTTGCGGCGTCGCGGGTGAGCAGCAGAAGGAGCGGCGCATTCGTTCCGACTCTGCGCTCACGCCGATAGTGCATGAGACAGCTGCATTCGTCGGGACGAGCGCACGTCAGCACCACGACTCGAAGGCTCGCCTGGCGGATCGCTTCGCACTGCCGATCGTGGCCCGCGCCCACACCCATGAATCGCGAGCTGACATAGTCGACGCCGACGGCGACCGCGATCTGCATCAGCACCTCTTCGAGCCCCTCGTCACAGCCGGTCAGGAACAGCACGCGAGGCGGCTGATGCAAAGGCCGCAGGGCGCGGAGCAGCGCGTCCAGCTGGTCGCGCATGAAACGGTCGATGAGCTCGACCGCCGCGGTCAGCGTCGGTCCGCCGGGCTCCGAGCCCCCGGCGATCAACAGGCGCCGCGCGGGCACCAGGACGTTGCCGAACGCGCCGCGCGGTCCGAGCACTCCGACCGCTCGGCCATAGTCGCGATCGAGTCGGCGCCGGTCGACGAGCAGCGTGGCGCGCACCACGCCTTCGAGCCAGCGAGCACCGGGGCGCGGCGCCCGCAGCGACGGCCAGTGCTCGAGACGCATTTCGTTCTCACGCAGCGGACCGCCTCGCGCCCGAAACCGGGCCACGATGTCCGCGAGGGAGACGCCTGCTTCGAGCAGCGTCTGAATCTGACGCAACGTGACGAGTGCTCGTTCGTCGTACAGGCGATAGCCACCCGGAGTGCGCTCGGGATAGAGCAGGCGATAGCGCCGCTCCCAAGCGCGCAGGGTATTCGCATTCACGCCCGTCAGCGCGCTGACGGCGCGTATCGTGTAACGTGCCGGTCTCGGCAATGCGGCCTCGGTGGGAGGACTGCATGCAACGACCGTCGCGGCCCGCAGCACGTCGTGACAGCGAGTGATTGGGGTCGAGAAGGGTGACTGTGGAACGCGGAGTCTCGCGCAGCAGCTATGAATCGGCAATAGATTCCGTTTGTTTTGCGTGATCGAACTCCGAGCGAGCTGATACCCGCAGAGATTCTGCGCCGGCCCGCGGCCCTCAACCGGGAGCAACGCCTCCTCTTATATGTCGAATCACAAACGATTTGCCTCGAAGTGCGCGCTCGTCACCGGCGCCTCCAGCGGGATCGGACGCGCAACGGCTCGACGGTTGGCCGAAGAAGGCGCCGACGTCGTGGCCGTCGGCCGACGACTCGAGCGCCTCGAAGAAGTGGTGCGGGAGCTGAAGAGCTCGGGGGCTCGCGCGGTCGCGGTGGCGGGGGACGTGCGTGAGGCGGCGGTGTGTGATCGCGCCGTGACCACGGCGATCGAACACTTCGGCGGTCTCGACTCGCTGGTGCACGCCGCCGGAGTGATCGGCAGTGGCAGCCTCGCCGACACCACGTCCGACGAGTGGGATCGCGTGATGGATTCCAATCTCAAATCGATCTTCCTGCTCACCAGGCGAGCGGCTCCGGAGCTCGCGAAGCGGCGCGGCGCGATCGTCTCGATCTCATCGGTCGCGAGCATTCGCCCGTATGCGAATCTCACTCCCTACTGTGTGAGCAAGGCGGCCCTCGATATGTTCACGAAGTGCGCAGCGCTCGAGTACGCCCCGGCCGGAGTGCGCGTCAATGCCGTGAATCCCGGAGTGGTAGTGACCGAACTCCACACGGTTGCGAATGCGGTGCCGGACTACCCCGGATTTCTCGAGCATTCGAAGTCCACGCACCCGCTCGGGCGCGTCGGAGCGCCCGAGGAAATCGCAGCGCTGGTCGTCTACCTGCTGAGTGAAGAGGCAGGGTGGATCACCGGTGCGACCTACTCGATCGACGGGGGCCGTGCACTCGTGAGCGCGCGCTGACCATGGCGCGTGCCGCTGCAAGTGTCGCTTCGGGATCCTTCGACGGCGTGCTGAGGTGGGGTGCGTGGGCGCTGGCGCTGTTCGCATTCGCCTCGGCGTTCACGAATCTCGGGGCCCCCCTGCGCGGCGGGCTACGCTGGGCGCTGACGTTCGCCGCGATCCTGCTGGCCGGCCGAGCCATGGGCTCCGGCCGCCGCATGCCGTTCTTCGTCTACGGCGTGATGGCGCTGGTATTGAACCCGTGGCGCCCGTTCGCCATGAGCGTCGAGATGTGGCGATTGGCACTCGCGGCCAGTGCGATCTGGCTGGTCGCCGACCACCTGCCGGGACGCAAGTAGTCACCTCGGCCGGCCGATAACTCGGCCGTCATGGACGGCACCTTCCAACCTTCGTTTCCCGGCGCGCTGCTCGCTATCGGAGCCATCGCGGCTGGCGCTCCGCTGTTCGGAGAGGGTCTTCGAGCGCTGCGACTCTCGCGGCTCTTCGCGACGCTCGACGATCAGCCCGTCGACGCGCGTCCGCGCGGCTTCGCGAGCGTCAAGGGCCGGGTCGCGCTCGAGAGTCCGCTGTTCGCTCCGCTCTCTGCCGAACCGTGCGCGGGATTCGTACTCCGCATCTTCCAGGCGACCGGCGGTCAGATCACGACCATCGAAGAGCGCCGGCCGTTTCGCCTGGTCTCGAACGGTGTGAGCGCGCATGTGGGAACCAGCGGCATGCCGTGGCGACTGCGCGAGACCGCACGCCGCGAGCTGCACGCCTCCGAGGAGCCGAGCCAGAATCTGGCATCGCTGCTGGCGCGCTCGCCCGAAGCCTCGTGGGTGCGACGCGCGGGAGCCACCCTGGTGCTGGTCGAACTGTCGCTCAAGCCCGGCAGCGAATGTCACGTGGTCGGCGAGGTGCGCGGCATGCGAGGCGGTCACGCGGTCGCGGCCGAACTTGCCCTTCGCACCGGCACCGATGGCGAGACCACCACCGCGTTCGTGGCGGCCGATCGCGAACCCGACCTGTGGATCGACGACTCGGGTGGCTCCGACTACCTGCTGGTCTCCAATCGCGACGACGAGCGACCGGGACTGCCGCACCTCAAGGCACGCTTCCTCGGTCTCGTGTTCGGACCCGCGCTGAGCGGGATGGGATTGCTCTATCTGGCGTGGGCGGCCGAGCAGTTGCGCGCCCACGGCCGCTTTTAGGTCGTACGTGGATCCTCAGGCGCTGGCGATCGGCGGGTTCGCGATCGTGTCCGGACCGGTGCTGCTGCTGATGGGTCTGCGCACCATGCGCATGCAGCGGCTGATCGAGAACACGCCGACGGTGAAGATCCGATCGATGGCGATGGGGCTCGTCGAGGTGCAGGGCAAAGTGGAGTGTCGCAGCGCGATTCAGGCTCCATTCTCGGCCAAACCGTGCGTTTACTGGCAGGTCGATATCAGCGTCAAGGGCAAGCGGGACAGCTGGTCGACGGTGCACCGGAACCGCTCCGGCAACCCGTTCTACCTGCGCGACGACACCGGCGTCGCGATGGTCTACCCGAAGGGCCTCGATGCGCGGTTGCGCGTGCACGACCAGGAAGTCTGTCACGGGCTCAACCTGCCCGACGGATACGCCGATTACCTGCGGGAGTACCGCCCCCGGCTCGGATTCCTGGCTCGCGTCGGGACGTTGCGTTTTCGGGAGTGGCGGCTCGAGGAGAGCTCGTTCGTCTACCTCCTCGGCACCGCGACCCCGCGCGCTCGCGTGACGGCGGTCAATGATGAAGAGGCGTTTCTCGCCACCGGCACCGACGATCCGTCGATGGTGGCGATGCGCGCGACTCGCCTGCGATCGCAGGACGCCGAAGTGGCGGCCACGATCCGCAAGGGCGATCACGCGCCGGTCTTCCTGATGAGCATGGATTCGGAATCGCAGCTCGCGTTCGGGCTCTCGATTCAGTCGAAGCTGATGCTGGCGAGTGGGCCGCTGCTGGCCGCGTTCGGACTGTGGATGTTGCTGTCGCAGTAGACGTCGTCGTGACGAAGCACCAAACGGGCGCGAAGCCCTGAGGCCGCGGGCCGCGGCACAACCCGGAGGAAGTCATGGTGGGTGAGATCGTCTGGACCGCGATGATCGGCTTGGGGGTGCTCGCGGTGGTGGGTTATGCGCTCACCCTCTATAACGGTTTCGTCGAGCTGCGGAATCAGATCGGCCGCACGTGGGCGAACATCGACGTGTCGCTCAAGCAGCGCCACGACGAGCTGCCGAAGCTCGTGAAGACCTGCGAAGGCTACATGCAGCACGAGCGCGCAGTGTTCGACAAACTGAGCGAGGCCCGCGCCGCGCTCGCGAAGGCTGGAAGCGTCGGCCAGCGCGCCGAGGCCGAGGGCATGCTCACCCGGGCACTGGGTGGATTCTTCGCGGTGGCCGAGGCGTACCCGGACCTCAAGGCAAATCAGTCGTTCATCCAGCTGCAGAACCGCATCACGGAACTCGAGAACCAGATCGCCGACCGGCGCGAGGTCTACAACGACGTCGTGACGATCTTCAACACGCGGTTGGGAAGCATTCCCGACAAGTTCGTCGGCGACTGGATGAAGCTCGCGGCCGCCGAACTGTTCAAGGTCGCGGAGTCGGATCGCCAGGATGTCGACATCAGCTTCAAGATGGCGTCGTAGCGCGATCCGCTAACGCCTCACGACCAGTTTCCGAGTCCGCACCTCACCGCCCGATTCGAGCCGGCACACCAGCACGCCGGTTGGAGTCGGGCGGCCGCTTTCGTCGCGCCCGTCCCACGCCATCGAGTGCGATCCGGCCGCGAGCGCGTTCCATTCCCAGCGACGCACGCGATGGCCGAGCACGTCGATCACCTCGAGCGTGGCGCGCCCGGGTCGGGGCAGCGAGAACTCGAACCTCATCGGACCCGCAGAGGGATTGGGTCGTGGCACATCGAAGCGCAGCGAGCGCTCCGCGCTCGGCGTGACCGCCGGCGGCGCATCGAGCGTGGCGCCCGGATAGGCGCGATACGACACGCCGGTCCAGTTGCAGCCGGCGATCAGTCGTGATTGCGACACCAGCACCGCGTCCACGTTCGTGTTCGCGAGATCGTCGGTGAGACTGGTCCAGCTCGCTCCGCTGTCCGCGCTCCAGAACACGCCGACGGCGGTAGCGGCGAACAGATCACCGCCGTTCACGGTCAGTTCGCGCACGAAGTTGAGGCCAAAACCGCCGTTGACCGGCGCCCACGCATCGCCTTCGTTCGACGAGCGGAACACGCCGTCACCGGAAGTGCCGACGAAGCGCCAGCGACCCATCGCTGCGAGCGTGAAGCAGAACGAGTTCGTGAGTCCGCTGTTGACGGGCGCCCACGTGTCGCCGTCGTTCGACGAACGGAATACCCCGCCGCCCGAGGTCGCGGCGAACAACAGGGAGCCGTTCGCGAGCAGTCCGAAGACGTTGGAATTCGTGAGCCCATTGTTGACCGGCGTCCAGGTCACACCGCCGTCGGACGAGCGATGCGCGCCGCCCGAGGTCGCCGCGAAGCGATAACCGCCGCGCGAGGCGAAGCCGAGCGTGTAGCGCACATTGAGTCCGCTGCTCGCATCGGCCCACTGCGCGCCGCCGTCGGTCGAGCGAAACAAGCCGTCATAGGTGCCGGCGAGGATCACGCCGGATTGGGCGCTCAGCGCGAGCACATTCGGGTTGGCGATCGCGCCGGTCACCTGCCAGGTCGCTCCGCCGGTCGTCGACTTGAAGACGCCGGCGCCGCTGGTTCCGGCATACAGCGTGGAGCCGTCCGCCGCGAGACTGAACAGACTGCTGACCGCGAGCCCGTTGCTGACCGCGGTCCAGCTCGCCGCGCCGTTCGTCGAGCGGTACACGCCACCTCCGGTCGAGGCTGCGAACAGCGCGGATCCTTTCTGCACGATCGAGCGAATGCGCCGATCCGAGACGCCGGAGCTCGCCGGGTTCCAGGTCACTCCATTGTCGGTGGACGCGAAGATGCCGAGGTCGAAGGTGGCCGCGAGTACGCGCACGCCATCGAATGCCAGCGCCGCGATCGCGGTCTGTGCGATGCCCGACGACGCAATCGTCCAGCTCGTGCCGTTGTCGAGGGAGCGGTAGACGCCGCCACCGAAGGTGCCAGCGAACAGCGTCGACCCCGCCGCGACCAGCGCGTTCACGTTGCTGCCGGGCAAGCCCGTGCCGGGGCCGCTCCAGGTGGTGGCGCCGTCGGCGAGCCGATAGACGCCGCCGTCCAACGTCCCCGCGAACAGATCCGTCCCCTTGAGCGCGAGTGATGCAACGGCGGGGCTCGTGATGCCGGAGTTGATCGGGCTCCAGCTCGCGCCGCTGTCCGCCGAGACGAACACGCCCTGGTCGTGCAGCGAGGCGTACACGTTCGCGCCGCGCGTGACGATGGCGCTGAACGAAGTGCCGGGGAGTCCCGAACTCGACCACTGCCAGGCGGCGCCGGAATTCGACGATCGATAGAGCCCGCCGCCCGGGCAGCCCGCAAAGTCGTACCCGCCCATCGAGCCGAGCGCGTAGGCGAACGGAGTCGGGATCCCGAGGCTCGAGGAGCGCCACGTGACGCCGTCATCGGTCGAGCGATAGACGCCGCCGCCGTGCGTGCCGGCGAACAGTGCGGTGCCGTGCACCGAGAGCGTCTGCACGTGCCCGCCATAGGGGCCGAGCGATCGCACCCATTGGGCGGCGGCGAGGGAAGGGAGCGCGAGGGTCAGCGCGAGTACCAGTGCGATCGACTTCATGGGACCGCCTCCTCCGAGTCGGGGGGTAAGGAGAGCGTGGGGAGCTGTAGTGTATGCCGATTGACGCGTCGGGGTACGAACGGCACCATGAACCGTCGTTCGATGCAGCTGCGCCGCGCGCCACGTCGTGCGGCCCACGCTCCCGCGCCGTGACGTGCGGCCGTCTCCCTGGCGGCCGGACCGGAGGTCTCGCTTGCGCCGCCTGCCCGCCCTGCTCGCCTGCCTGGCCCTGCTGCTCGGCGTGCTGCTGCTGCCAGGCCACCTCACTTCGCACATCGCGCTCAACCCCGACTTCACGCACTTCGAGTCCGCGCACGTGCATCCGCTGGTCCTGATGCCGGGTGGTTCGAAGTTGCTGGCGGTCAACACCTCCGACAACCGGCTGAGTGTTTTCACGTTCGTCGGTGGACTGCCGTCGCGGTCGGTCGACATTCCGGTCGGCCTCGAACCGGTCTCGGTGGCTGCGCTCAATGACAGCACGGTATGGGTCGTGAACCAGCTGTCGGACAATGTCAGCGTGGTCGACCTCAAGACCTCGCACGTGCGCGCGACGCTCCCTGTCGGTGATGAACCCGCGGACGTCGTGTTCGCCGGCACGCCGCTTCGGGCGTACGTGAGTGTTGCTCAGGAAGATGTCGTGAAGGTCTACGACCCGGTGTCGCTCGCACTCACGAACACCATCGCGATTCCCGGCCGCGCACCGCGGGCGCTGGCGACCAACTCGGGCCGCACCACGGTCTACGTCGCGGTCTTGAACGGCGGCAATCGAACCTCGGTGTTGTCGTTCGGGGAGGCTTTCGATTCGCTGCCGTCGCCGAATCCGCCGATGTCGATCACGCTGCCGCCGGCACCACATGTCGCGCTCATCGTTCAGCAGCAGGGAAACGACTGGCGCGACGAGTCCGGCAAGCTGTGGAACTCGAAGATCAAGTACACCGCACTCGACACCGATCTCGCCGAGATCAGCACCGCCTCGAACTCGGTGACGCGGGTGCTCGGAGAGCTCGGAAGCTCGGTGCTCGGGCTCGCGGTCAATCCGCTCACCGATGCCGTCGCCGCCACCTCGCTGGATGCGCGCAACCTGACGCGCTTCGAGAACAACCTGCGCGGGCACACCGTGGACACGCGGGTCGCGTACGTGGCGCCGGCCGGCGCGGCGGTTGTCGCGAACTTGAATCCGCACATCAACTACTCGGTGACTCCGGGGCCGGCGAGCGAGGCCGATTCCGCGATCGGTACTCCGAGCGGTGTGACCTGGTCGGCCGACGGCGCGCGAGCCTACGTCACCTCGCTTGCGAGCAATCGTCTCGGCGTGCTGGCCGGCGGGCCGACGCCGGTCGTGCTCGCGCGCGTCCCGGTGGTGGCAGGGCCGACCGGCGTTGCGGTCGACGCGGTGCGCGGGCGCATTTACGTGTTGGGGCGCAATCGCGCGCAGCTTCAGACGCTGGCGGCGAGTTCTCTGACATCGCTCGCGATCACCACGCTCGGCTTCGACCCGACGCCGAACGAGATCGTGAACGGTCGCCGCTTCTTCTATGGCGGCTTCACTTCGGGCCACGGCGATCAGTCGTGCGCGAGCTGTCATCTATTCGGCGATCTCGACCAGCTCGCGTGGGATCTCGGCAATCCGCAAGGTGCGCACCTGCCGCCGCCGCCCGGCTTCATCGGACTCGAGGGCTTCCATCCGATGAAAGGGCCCATGATGACGCAGTCGCTGCGCGGTGTACCCAACACCGGCCGCCTGCACTGGCGCGCGGATCGCACCAACCTCGCCGCATTCAATGTGGCGTTCGTCGATCTGATGGGGCGTGCGGCTCCGCTGCCCGACAGCCAGATGACCGCGTTCAGCGACTTCGTAAACAACCTGGTCTACCCGCCGAATCCACATCAGTTCATCGATCGGAGCTTCGCCGATGCGCCGTCGGGGCAGCCGAGCGCTCAGCGCGGGCGGCAGAGCTACTTCTTTGCGGCGCTCGACGGCGGCCAGCCGTGCAACGTGTGTCACGCCGCCACGAACTTCGCGCCCGGCACCAACGGCGCGATCTTCCCGGACGACGTGCTGCTCGAAGACCAGGACATGAAGGTTCCACAACTGCGAAACCTCTACACCAAGTCCGGCTTCAACGACGCGCCGGGTGCGCAGAACAAGCGCGGCTTCGGCTTCACCCACGATGGCGCGTTCGACGACCTGGTCGACTTCCTGCGACTCCCGGTCTTCACGTTTCCGGGCGGCGATCCGCAGCGCCGCGACGTCGAAGCGTTCCTCATGGCGTTCGACACCGGCATGGCCCCCGCGGTCGGCGTGCAGGTGACGTTTCGCGGTCCGAACAACCTCGATCCGGTCGCGATCGCGCGCCTCGACACGCTGCGCCGCGTGAGCGACGACAGTCTGCACGTGGACTTGATCGCGAAGGGCCGCGTCGCCGGTGCGCCGCGCGGCTGGCTGTATCTCGGCGGCGACCAGTGGATGCCCGACGTCACGGGGCAGGCGCAGATCGGCTCGGCTGCGCTGCGGGCACTCGGCGGAACCGGAAGTGAAGTGACGATCACAGCGGTGCCGCGCGGCAGCGGTACTCGCATGGGGATCGACCGCGATCGCGATGGTTTTCTTGATGGTGACGAGCGACTCGCGCACAGCGATCCAGCCAATCCGACCTCGATTCCCGGCAGTGTCTCGGTGCCGCGCGGCGACCGCGGCTTTGCGTTGCACTCGATCGGTCCCAATCCGTTCCGCGCTGCGACCGAGATCCGGTTCTCGCTCGGGCGCGCCTCGCGCGTCGAGTGCGGAGTCTTCGACCTGTTCGGACGTCGCGTCGCGACACTCGCGTCGGGGGAGACCCTCGAGGCCGGCGCCCGACTGCTGCAGTGGTCCGGCCGTGACACCGACGGTCGTCCGGTCGCGAGTGGGGTTTACTACGTGAAACTCGTCACCGACGGCGGCCATTGGACGCGGCCGCTGGTCAAGTTGAGGTAGGCGAGACGAACGCGTGCGAACGCGCCGGCTTCACCAATTCGCGGAGTCACGCAGGGCTTGTCGCCACCTGCGGGCCCTGGTGCCGGCAGCTCGGTGCGGTTGCATTCGGCTCCGCAGTCGCACTCGCCGTGGTCGTTGCTTTCGCGGCGCCACGCTGCGATTTCTCCCGCTTGCTGCGCATGAGTGCCACTCCGTACAGCTGCTCGGCCTCGTACTGATTGTGCGCCCGGCATCGCAGTCGCAAGTTCGCCGCGGTCGCCGTTCCTCCTCGTGCGACCGGCTCGATGT
>JABFRW010000195.1 GCA_013140805.1 Candidatus Eisenbacteria bacterium | reverse complement strand
ATCCCGTTCACCGCCCCCCACCAGCCGGGCCAGCCATACCATCCCCACCATGGCGGTTGGGCGGCGGCGCCGCCTTCTTCATAGGCATTCACCATCGCGACCTTTCCCAGCTGCCCGGCCTGGTCCGCGTGACCGAGAATCGAACGCTTGACCTCGATGTCGACGGCTTGATCGCGGCGGTTGGTGATCGCGATGTTTCCTTGCAGATCAACGCGCAGATAACTCGAGCCATCCACGGTGAGCGCGCCGGGCACGCGAGCGGTTTCCCGGTCGCGTTTGGTCACCTTGATGTCCACGGCCGTGGTGAGTGCGAGATCGCAGTCGGCACCGGGTGCGGTGTAAGTCATCATCCCCTGGCCGAGAACGCGATCCTCGGAACCGATCAGCGCCGGGGCGGTCGTGAGCGGTTCATGGCTGGAGTTTGTCAGCCGGAGCACGTGCGTGAAGTGCGGGGCCGCGAGCAGTCGCGCGACCTCCCGCTGCTGCTCGTCACTGGCGTTCGCGCGCACCTCCGCGGGGGGCGCAAACGGCAGATCGAGCACATAGACGTCGCGATAGGCGAGTTCGTACTCCGTGACCGGGAGCACCATGCGCTCACCTTTCTTCAGGGTCACGCCCTTGATCGTGAAGATGAAGAGGTCTTCGTCCTTCTCCGAGCCGGCGACCTCGGGCCCGAGACTGGGTGCCAGATCGGAACCCCGGAAGTTCTCCTGTCTCATGCGGCTCCCCTCCATGTCCGCCGTCTGCGACATGATTGCGTTCGACAGGGCATAGCCGCCGACCGACTGACCGTCGAACGCGCTGCCGAGTCGTGCCATGGTCTCTTGAAGCGCCATCGGGTCGACCATGTCCTTGAACCTGAACGTCGGAACCCCAACCACCAGGTTGACGACGATGTCCTCCAGGTCGGTGAGTTCGTTGACCAGAGTCGCCTGGAGTTGCACGCGCGCCTTACCCGCACCGCCGATCGTCACGCGGTAGGACGGAATCCAACGAAGCCCCTTCTGCACGTACGCCATGCCGACTTCGATCTCACGTCGAGGCCGGCCCTGTGGCCACACGAACCCGAGGGTCAGCAAATTCTTGAAGCTCTCGTTCGCGAACCTCGCGGTCGGCGTGCCTTTGAAACTCACCGAACGCACCCGCTCGATCGGCAGGGCGAGCACGCCCTGGCCGGTCTCGAGCAGAACCACGGCGCCCTTGACGGGTACGAGATCACGGTCGGTGGCTCCCTCCAGTCCCCGAAGTTCTTCGACCGGCCGCGAGGGCAAGCCCTTGAGGCGCCCGGAGACGGTCTTGCCATCGACGTCCACCAGTTCCACCATCGCACCGGGATTTGCCTCGAGCAGGCCGCGCACGTCGATCGCGGTCTGTTCGCCACTCACACGGCGCCGACTCGCGGTGACCGCGCTGAGCTTCACGTCGCGCTCGGCCGAGTAGGGCCAGAAAGTGCCGAGCACCGGCACAGGAAGCCGATCGAGAACCACCGTTCCCCGGGCGTCGACGGGAACTCGGCCTTCCTGAACCACGAACGCGTGCCCGTCCTTGAAGACCGTGACCTCCCTGACCGGCATCCGCGTCAGCGATGCGATCGGCTCGGCCTGTGTTTCCGCGCGGACGGGGGCAGACGAGGCCCAGAACAACCCAAGAGCAAGCGCGAAGAGTCTCATGCGAAATCCTCCCGGTGGATGAGTCATCGGTCCGCAGCATAGCCGCCGGAGCGGTCTTGAGTGCGCCTCCGGGGTGCGAACCCCCCGCGCGCGGCGTCAGTGCTTCGGTCGACGCGTCGACTCCGTGACTGGCAGGAGGCGAAGGTGAAAGAGACGCCCCTGGTGCCCGACGAGAATCTCGGTCGCTCCGTATTCCAGCGTTTCGTTCACGCGCCGGCTATTCGGGAAATCGCGATGCGTAGTGTAGGAACGCTCTGCCTTGTCGACCTCGACACCGGGTTGCGCGATCGCGCGCGCAATATCCTGCATGAGCCCGACATCGAACTCCTCCTGTGCAATCTCGAAGCGTGGCAACTCCGACAGCGATGCCAGTCCATGCGAGTCGGCGAGCGTGGCGATCCACCGAGCAGGCTTGGGCAGATATCCCATCTCTTGCAGGTCTCGGTCGGCTTTGAGCATCGCCTCCGTCAGTGGTGTCCCTTTGACGAGATACCGCGCCTGCCGCTCGCGCGCGACACGCTCGAGTTCCTGCGCGAAGTCGGAGTCGGCCTTGCGCGAGGTCTCCATCAACTTGTCAAACGGAGGCCCCTTCGGGTAGAGCCTCGCGTAGTCGGGGGCGGCGATCACGATCTCGATTTGCCGCCGGTCGTGATCGAGCAGCGCGATCGCAGCCGGAAACGCTTCGGTCCCGGGCAGCTCGAAGAGTTCCCGTGCCCCCCGGAGGATCGGCTCACTCGAGTAGACGACCGCGAACGGCGACCGATCCCATTCCCCGCGTAGGCGACGCGTGCGGCTGGGCGACCAGGTACCGTGAAGCTGATGTAGCTCCGAGCTGGGAACGCGTGTGAGCGAGAGCTGGAAGCCGTACTGCAGCGAACCATCGGGTTGCGGCCGGAGGCCTGCGCCGAGATACGTGAACAGCCGCCCGCGATACTCGTGCAGCGTGCGACCGACGATCGGCGAGCCCGACCAGCGCTCCAGCTCCTCGATGCGGTGGCCGTCCAGGGACACGCGCAGCACGCGCAGCTCGTCGGACACGGCCCGCGCGTTGGCGGGCGGCGTGAAGAACTCCCAGCCAAGGCCCCAGGCGATGCCGCGCGTACTCCTCTCGACGACGACGATGCTCTGCCCGTCTGCCGTGAACGCCGGCGCGAAGTAGCCGACGTGAGAATGGAAGGAGACCAGACCGAGCAGGAACGAGCCGACCACCGTGACCAAGAGCAGCCCTGCCAGCACCGGGAGAAGCACAAACCTGGCGCCTCTCTGTGCGCGTACGCCCACTCCAGGCCTAGTGCTCGTGCCGGCGCCTCGTCGGACCATGGAGGGGTACGTTATTGGAACCGAGGGCAAGTCCACCACTTCCCCGGCGCTGGACGCAAGGCGACTTCACGACTTACGGCGGGATCGGCGCGTCGCACCGAGTCCCTGCCCGGCCGCCCAGGCCCTCTTCGTTGATTGACAGGCCGCTCCCCCGGGCGGAGCATTCGGTCGGTCCTCCAACCGGCCGGATCTGGTGCCGCGACCCGCCGCCGGGCGGCTGCGTCGCACGAGCGTCGCGTTCCTGCGCGGCGCATTCAGAGAGAAGGTGTCCCATGCGTCAGTCGTTGCTGCTGGTGACGCTCGGTCTGCTCCTCGCGACTCCCGTCAAGTCCCAGGTGCCGGTCGACTGTCCTCCCGACTTGTCCGTTCCCGTTTTCCTCTCGGTGCCGCAACCGTGCCCGAACCAGCCGCTCCATTTGCAGGCGAGCGCGTGCGGGCCGTGCGTGGATCTGCTGGGGTATACGCTCGAGTCGTCGGGTCGGATCCGCATTCAGGCGGCGATGAATCTGCAGAACTGCATCATCACGACCGTGTGCCTGCCGGAAACACTCACGGTGCCGTTGGGCCTGTTCGCCGCGGGCCATCATCAGATCGAGATCGTGATCGACGGGCGGATCACCCGGTCTGACAGCTCGACGTGCGCGGCGACGCGTACGCAGCTGGTGTCCTTCGAAGTGCCGCTCGCCTGCGGTCCGCCGCCGGGGCCGCTACCCCACGTGGACACCATTCACATCGGGCCGCCCGCGCCGTGTGCGACATGCCCGCCGCCTGAGATCTGCCCGAACCTTCCCATTCCGTTTTCGATCGCGGGCCGCTTCCCCGACGACTGTTACCAGTTCCGAGGGCTCGAGCTGTTGCCAAACCCGATCATGAGCCCGCTGCCGCAGCCTCCGATCGCGCGCGTGATCGTGGCTGTGAACGATTGCATGGGTCGGCCATGCAGTCTGGGGGAGATTCCCTGGCAGGCGCACGCCAAGCTGCCGGGTCTGCCACCTGGTGCCTACCGGATGATCGTCGAAGTCGCCGAAGTGAGCTGGTGCGACACGGCCAACGTCCCGACCGCGCTCTACAGCACGACCGTGCCGTTCTCGGTTGCGCCGCAGTGCAGTCTTCCGCCACCGTCCCCCAACTGCTTCCTCGCGGACTGGCGGCATGATCCCGGCCATTTCGAATGCGATGCCAACATAGGCCCCGGCTCACCCGCGAAGCTCGTGTTCCAGATCAACACCGGGCCCGCGCTCGCCGGGCTGCAAGGGCGAATCGCTCTGCTGCCACCCGCGCTTCGCGTAACGCAGCTGCGGCCAATCGGGTCAGCGTCGGGTATGCAGCTCGCCTGGCAGGCGCTTCCCAACGGCGCCCAATTCGTCATGTTCTCGGACAATGGCGTGCTGATCCCCCCCACCGATCCGTGCCCGTCCAATGTCCCTTGCGGTCCTCTACCCGTGCTCGAGGTCACCGTCTCTGCGATTCCGGGGACTCTCCCGCCGCCGCTGACGCTCGCGCGGATGGTCGAGCTGTTAGCGAGCGACTCGCTCGGACAAGCCGTGCACTTCTGCCCGACCTTCGCGCCGGTGGATATGGTGGCGCGGATCTGTGGCAGCGACCGAGTGTGCGACGCAAACGGGGACGGCCGCGTCGACCTGCGTGATCTGGTCCTGATGGTGAGGTGCCTGCGGCATCCTGCCACCTGCCCGGATTCGCTCGCGGGACGCTTCGATTGCAATCGCGACTCGGTCTTTACCCCGGATGATGTGCTGTGCTGTGCGCGTCGTATCCTGCACGGCCCGCTCCCGAGCAACCTGACGCCGTTGCCGCTCGCGAATCTCAGGGTACAGCTCGGTGCGCCGGTCGAAACCTCCGGCGGCTTCGATCAGTCGCTGCGCGTGAGCGGCGCGGACTTGCTTGCCGCGGCTCGGCTCTCAATCACCCTCCCGAGCGGCGTGACCTTGTCCGGCGTCGAGCTGCCGGGTGCTCCCGCCGGGTGGCTGCAGCTCTCGGAGCCGGGCACGAGCGAAGCGCTGATCGGGTTGATCGCGCTTTCCCCTGACGCCGCGGCTGAGATCGACGTGCTGCTCCACTTCAACCGTGCGGCCTCGGCAAGTGCGAACGCCGCGATCGTCATTTCGGAGGCCGAGTTTGTCGACTCGGAGGGCCAGGTCGTCGCGCCGATGGCCGGCGTGCTCGGTACTCCAGAGCGCACGACCGTGGGGCTCGAGTTGTCGGCGGCGCGTCCCAATCCGTTCACGCGGACGACGCACTTCGATCTGAGTCTTGTCAGCGCGACGGACGTTCAACTCGGCATCTACGACCTCTCCGGCCGGCTCGTGGCCAAGCTCCACCGCGGCCAGTTGACGGCAGGCCCGCACACGTTCACCTGGGACGGAACTCGAGCCGATGGATCACGCGCCGCCGACGGCGTGTACTTCTATCGTGCTCGCGCGGCCGGCCAGGTGACTGCACGGAGACTCGTGCTGATGCGAAGCAGATAGGGTCCGAATCGGGAGGCCGGCCGTTGCAGGCTTCCGTACGGCGCAGTGCGCGCGAGGGGCGGTCCACATCGGGCCGCTCCTCGCGCCTTCGCAGCAGTTGCTAGCGGATCACCATCAGCTTACGCGTCGCCCGCAGGGTGCCGAACTGCAGTCTCGCGAAATAGAGCCCCGGCTTCAGGGTGTCGGTGCTGAAGCTCAGATTGTGGGGGCCGGCGGCGAAACGCTCGTGGTCCGCCATCGTAGCCGCCCGTCGGCCTGCCGCATCAAACACGGCCAGGCTGACCGGGCCAGCGGCCGGCAGCGCGAAGCTGAGAGTGCCGTGAGTCCGCGCCGGATTGGGTGCGCAACCAAGGGAAAGAGTCGACGCAACCGTGACCGGTGGGACACCCACGAGCGTCGGATTGCCGTACGCGGCCACGCCAACGCGCCCGAGTACTCCCTCGACCAGATCGAAGGCCCCACCCAGATAGAGCACCTGTTGGGTGAAGTGCAGGGCCGAGACGCCGCCGTTCACCCGGTCGGGTATCAGGTAGCTGGAACGCTGGCCCGCGCGGAACTGGCGCGAGCACGCGTAGAGGTTGTCGGTCGGAACGCAGGGGTCTGTGTCGCCTCGCGGCTGCAACGTTCGGTGAACGCCGCTGCGAAGCTGTCGATGCCGATTTCCATCTCCGCTCGAGTCCTCTGCTCTCTTTGCGAGCCCACTTCATCGGGTCAGCAGAACTCTCCCGCTGGCCTTTCCGCAATTGCCTGAAGCGATCACGAAATAGACGCCACTACGAACGCGATGACCGGCGTCATCCACGCCGTTCCAGGTCAGCGAAGTTCCTCGCGATTCGACTTGCACTCCCGACCAGCGCCGAACCATTCGGCCCGATACATCGGTGATTGTCACTCCGATCTCGCCGCAGGCGTCGGCCCTGAAGCTCAATCTCACGGCGCCAGCGGATGGGTTGGGCGAGCCACCGAGGAAGGCAATCCCCGTGGCCGGAGCCCCAGGCGAAGGCTCGACACCGACATTGCCCGTGCCCGCCAACCTCGTTTCGATGAAGTCCGTCGTTTCGTTGCCGGTCATGAGGCTTGGGCTGGTCCCAACCTTCAGGCTGAGAACGGCAAACCGAGCGTTCGAAGGAGCCGCCGGAATGCTCACACTGGCCGAGTCCCCGGGAGCCAGCAAGACCGGCGCATTCGGGATGACATCGGTCCGCAACGGAGTCGTGCTCGCGAGCAAGTTCGCATTCAGACTGTCGAGCGGAACATGAGACGAGTACCACCTGACCGTTGCGTGGCCGACGTAGAGCGAAACGGATTCGCAGGCCAGACAGTTGTTCGCGTAAGTAACCAGGTTACCGGGATTGATGTCCCAGGCGGCGTGGGGAGTATTCACCTGACGCGCACATCCGGTCACGACTCCGTCGAGGGTCCAGAACACTCCCTTGATGACGTTCGCTTGAAGTCCCGGGATGACAAACCCGACGTGAGCGACTTGACCCGGCAGTACCGGGTTGTTCGGATTCGACCAATGGAGACGTGTGTTGCCCGGAGCCTCGTAAGTGACCTCGAACGTTGCGAAGGAGTTTGCCGGGTAGCCATCGTAGTGCCGTAAGATCGTGCGCGTGCCGCTTAGAAGGATTTCGATGTCGTTGGCGTTCTGGCCCGTGGTGTTCACAAAGTCTTTGTTGACGCCCACGATCGAGTCCCCTGCGATGACCGCCGGCGTCACGAAGAGCCCATCTTCCGGTTGAGCGGTCACGGGTACCTGGCCCACCATGTAGTCCGGAAAATTCCCAACTCCGATCGTATCGAAACTTGCGCTTGTCGAATTCCAATGCACTCTCGTAACACGACCTTGCAGCAATCCAACCTCGGAAGTCACGATCGCATCGCCCTCGTACCCCACGAACTCCGAAGCCGCGGCCTTGATCACGTTGGGGGTGTAGTTGCTCCCGTAGAATCCCTCGAGCGAGTTCCCCGACGTTCCGACATTGAGCGGCACGAACGTCAGCTCCTCGGCCCAAGGAATCGTCAGCCCGAGGCCTTGAACGGTTCCATTGGCGTCGATCGCTCTCAGCGTTCCGGACACTTCGGATGCGACGATCAGCTGGCCATCAAAGGCACCGAAGCCGGCCCCGATCGGAGCAATGTCCAGCCCCTCCGTGTCCTCGCCGGTGTTGGCCAGAATGGTGGCCGCGCCATTGCTCTTGATCCGGTAGACCGTTCCATCGCGTGTCGTGACGAGCATGTCGTAACCAAAGGTGCCGACGGCATCGAACAGGATGCCCCGCACCTCGCTCGACAACCCGGTGACGAATAGCAGAGGGCTAGCCGCGGTGCCGTTGTCCTTGATGTGAACGATCGTCGCTCCGTCACCCACGTAGATGTGGCGGCTCGGGAAGCCCCCGAGGCCCAGCGAACTTGCCACGAAGTGCTCCTTCGTGCCCGGGGAAAGCGCTACCGCAGGCGCAAAGACAGCCACGCTTCCGCCGCTCAGATCGGTCGAATAGAGTTGGCCAGTGCCGCCTCCGTAGACGGACCCCACGAACTTGTTCCCCGCAAACGTAAAGCCAATCGTACCGGCCAACCCAGGGAACGAAACGTGGGGATCCGTGAAGACGTTGAATGTCACCGCCAGGGCGCTGTCCAGTGGGAAGATGGCACTCAAGACACAGACAGTCGCCAGCGCAATGGTCGAAGCGGACTTCATGCGGGCCCTCCTTGCGGACGTGGATGTGCGCGATCGACTTCGACTCCTGTGAGCTCCAGGAGGAATCAGCGCTAGGTCGCCGCGGGCGCGAGGGAAGCCACATTTTTCAGCGAGGCGCAAGTTCAACGACGCTCGTCGGCGTCGGATCACACTAGACCACGCCTGCAGTTGACTGTCCACGCGAATTGCGTCGGCTTCGGGCCGCTTGCCGAACTCGAGCGGCCCTCTCTGCCAACGTGCGCGAGACACCGACTCGATGGGATTTGAAGGCGAGTTCAGAAGATCCACGTGACCAGGATGACACCGCCCCAGAGGCAAGCGACGGACAAGAACACGCGACGCATCGCCTGGCCATGCGGAAGCCACCCGGGCGTCCGTTCACGATGATCCGCGGTTGCCTTCAGCTCGTCTCGGAACAGGCTCAGCGTTCCGAGCTTTCGCTCGATCTCCGCACCTTGCTCGCGACGCAGCGCCACATACAGGCTTCCGGCGTCCGAGAGCTGGCTCCACGCTCTGCAGATGATGAGTCCGAGCACCGCGATCGCGCTGACCCCGATGCGCGCAAGCGTTCCATGGCCCGCCACCGTGCCCTGGGTCAACAGCCCAACCAGCGATAGCAGCGCTGCGGACAGCACGATGAAGTTCTGATCACGCGTCAAGCGGAGCGTGTCCTCGTGCTTATAGTGGTCGCTCACCATTTCATACTGCCTGATCAGCAGCTCGAAGTTCTCTTTCGCGCTGTCGCTCATTTGACGATCCCCCTCCCTGCCACGCTCGTGGATCAATTCGAGCCCGCGACACCCATCGTGTCGGCCTCCACCAGCGCCGACCCTTCGCGACCCGTCCCGCCGTCCGATCTTCGCAACAGGATCACGAGCTTCTGCGACTGCTCATTTTCCGAGCTGAGCGTTCCAGACCCCGCGGCCTTCAGTTCGAATTCGGTGTCCGACCTCACCTTGACCGCGAAGTTGATCTCGAGCCGGGCTTCCTCGATCTGCCATGAATCATGGTCCTGATTGACTTGCTTGATGTCTTCGCGAATGCGTTCGACCAGCTTTACCAGCTGTGGGCGCGGGCGGGTGTCGACGAAGATCCGCCACACCACGACCCCAAAGATCAGGATCGCAACCAGAACACCTGCACGCGCAGGCCACGAACTGAAAGTCTCACGCGAGTTCGGTTGCTTGGCGGTCATGGCGGCGCTCCAGGGTGAGTCGCATCACGGCAATCGCCGTGCACCCGCGAAGCGTACGCGATGTCAGCGAGGGCGCTCAGTGCCCCACGGCCGTCGCGTGCGGCAGCGCGGCGGCATCGACGGCCTGCGAGATCACGACGCGGCCGGATGCGAGTTCATAGTAAGCGCCGACCACCTTGAGCTTCCCGCTCCCGATCAGGTGGCTCAAGACGTCGCTGCGGTCGATCGCGTCGCCGATCACCTGCTCGACGTTGGCCTTGATCGCGGCTTCCAGGCGACGCGCCTCGGGCGTGCTCGAAACTCGTGCGACGGCGGGACGAATCGCACCGACCAGATAGTCGAGATTCGGCCCCATGGGTGCCGGCGGTCCCATCGCGGCCTTCACCGCACCACACGCTTCGTGGCCCATCACCACCAGCAGCGGCGCGTGCAGATGTTCGGCCGCATACTCGACGCTCGCGAGCACCGAGCGATCGATCACCTCGCCGGCCGCACGCACCACGAACAGATCGCCGAGTCCGGCGTTGAAGATCAGCTCGGGAGGCACGCGCGAATCCGCGCACGTCAGCACGATCGCGAACGGCGCCTGGCCTTTCGCCAATTCGCTGCGACGCTGATTCGAAACCGGCAGTGGCGTCGCCGCATTCGCGACGAAGCGTCGATTGCCGGCCTGGAGTCGTGCCAGTGGTGTCGGTGCCACACGCGTGGCAGTCGAGTCGGCGGGCGACGACGACGCGGGGGCGGAGCACCGCCCGGCAGCGGGGGCCGACAGCAGAAGCGCAACGACGAGTGACGGCGGCAGGCACGCTCGGATTCTCGACATGACTCTCCCCCGGGTAAGTGACGCTCGAAGGAGTGTCGGCGAATCGGGGTCCTTCCTGAGGGTTCGGGGCGAACACAGAACCCGCTAGGACTTGGGAGTCACCATGCGATCGATCCACTTCGACGCCACGCGGCCAAGCGCACCCGAGCTCTCGAGCTGTTGGCGCAATTGCGTGAGGTCGACGGCAGTCGTGCGCTCGCCGGTGCGATCCTCGAGCGGCAGGTCGCAGACGCGCGACAACCATTCGCCGAGCTGCTTCGGGACCGCCGGGTCGTGCAGGCTCGACGCGAGCTTGCGGCGCACCGGGCCGCCCCCTGCCGACGCCCTGGCGGTATCGAGTGAATGGCCGATGGCTTCGAGTGCGAACCAGTCATCGCCGTCGCTGTCGTTGCGAACCGTCAGCTCGAGGCTCTGACCTTCAAACAGATCGCGCACGTTCGAGCCGACTCGGCGGCGCAACGTGATGCGCCTCGAGCCCAGCCGCCACTCGGTGCGCAGTCGCGCGAGCCACTTCCACGCGCGCGGGATCACCACACGTTCGCCCTCGGGACTGACGGTGTCCTCCCACGCTTCGGGCAGCACCTGGCCGAGACGCTGCGCGGACATCGAGTCGAGCCTCAGCTCCTTCGTGATCGCCTCGTGTGCGGCCGTGCGTTCGGCGGGGGTGCCGAGTCCGGTCAGCTCGATCGACTTCCGATCGGTCTCCGCCACCAGTCGCTGAAACCGCCGCGCCAGTGAGACGCGGCGCAGCTCTTCACGCGCGATCTGCTGCGTCGAGCGGAAGGGCCCGCGCGAGCGAACACGTCGCAGGCCCTCGGCGTTCACGATCAGGCGGTCCTCGGCCCACACCGCTTCGAGCAGCGCACCGATCGCGGCGATGCCGCCGAGTGTCCAGAACGCGAGCCAGAACAGCAGGAAGAGTCCGATGCCGAGCATCGCGGCGGGACTCTGCGGGCTCACTTGCTGAGCGAGCGGCTCGCCGGCGAGCAGCGCACGAGCGCCACGGAACAGCACCCACGAGGCCACCGCTTCGCCAACCGCCCAGCCCATCAACCACACACTGAGAAACGCGGCCGAGAAAAAACGGCCGAAGCCCTGGGGCCTGAATCGGAACTCGAGCCCTTCATCGGTTCTCACGCCGAGCATGCGATCGAGTTATCGGCGCCCGACTCGCGCGCCTCGATGTCGCGATTCGAGCGCTCTGGAAGCCTCGGCCGGTGCCCGGTTCCAAAAACGGCCAGGCCAGCCTTGCCCCGAAGTCGGCTCGTCGAGGAGCGAATGCGAGGTCGCCTCCTGCGGGTGCCAACAACGATGCGAGGTCAGGCCCAGCGAATGGCAATGGATGAATCAGCCAGCACGACGCAGCGCATGGTGCCCGAGGACGCGTGCGGTCACGTGACGGCGAGATTTCCGTCGAGGAAACTCGACTGCCAGGATCGTGAGGGACTCGAGACGCAGCCGATCGCTGCGGCACTCATTGACCCGACTCACGACCGATGCGAAGCTCGCCTCCGTCGAGCGCACGACTCCGGCGTTGCCCGATCTCTCGAGCTGGGCCGCGGTTCGCGCGGTCGCACGGGGGTAACGACATGCACTGCACATCGAGGCGCCACGCCGTCATCGCGGCACTCATGGCCGTCTCGCTCGCCGGCTGTTCCGGCGAGACTTCGCCTTCGTCGCCCGCCACCGCACCCGCTCCGAGCGGCGCCGCCGTCGACAGCGTCGCGTTGCTCGAGGACTTCTCGGCGCGCCAGGTCTTCCCGGCGAACAACTGGTGGAACGTCGACATCTCCGGCGCGCCGATCGATCCCGGGTCCCAGGACTACATCGACTTCATCAGCGGGCGCACGCCGCAGAATCCCACCGCGACGCGCATCATGCACCCCGACTTTGGTCCTCCGCCCTACGGGATTCCATACGTCGGAGTGGGCTCCACTCAATTGCTCGTCCCGGTGACGTTCGTGCTGTACGGCGCCCAGAGCGATCCCGGCGCACCCGGGCAGCCGATCGGATATCCGATCCCGGACGTGGCCAGGACGCAGCCCAACTACGTCGAAGGCGCGGTGCCCGGTGGCGGCACGAGCGGTGATCGCCACCTACTCATCATCGATCGCGGCCGCGGGTTGCTGTTCGAAACCTGGGCGACACGCTGGAACGCCGCGCTGTCGCGCTGGGAGGCGGGCTCGGGCGCCGTGTTCGATCTCAATACCAATCAGCGCCGCATCGAAGGCTGGACTTCCGCCGACGCCGCCGGACTCGCGATCTTCCCGGGCCTTGTGCGCCACGACGAGGTCTCAGCCGCGGGGCCGATTCAGCACGCGTTTCGAGTCACGACGCGCGCAACCAACGGCTACGTGTGGCCCGCGTCGCACGAGGCGGGGTCGACCGCCGGGGCACCTCCAATGGGGACGCGGCTGCGACTCAAGGCGGGCGTGAACATCAGCGGCTACCCGGCCGACGTGCGCAAGATCTTCCAGGCCATGAAGACCTACGGACTCATCGTCGCCGACAACGGCACCGACCTGTACGTGTCGGGGACCATGGATCCGCTGTGGGACAACGACGTGCTGAACCCGGCCTTTCACAGCCTCGATGCCGACGACTTCGAAGTCGTCGAACTCGGCTGGGGCGAAGGAACCGTCGGCGTTCCGTGAGTGAGCTGCCGGGAGCGGCTCCCGCTGGGTAATCCCCCGCATTCATTGGTTGTCGCTCGGCCGAGCGATCGTGCAGAACGCGTCACTCCCACACTCCGGGCGCCCCAGCCGCCTCTGCACGGTCCTTGATCGACGCAACGCGCACGCTCGATCGCACTCGGTTGGCGATCCGCACGCGACCGCCCGATGGCATGTTTCGTGGAATAGCAGTGAGTAGCCGTATCCATCACGACCTGCCACTCCCACACCCAGGAGCTCCCCCTCGTGCGCCCGTTCCAACGCGGTCGAAGGCAACGCCACCGTCAGCGTCGGCGTGGCGACGCAGGCAGCGCCCAATTGCGAACTCGAGATCGTGCCGGAGAGCAAGAACCACTTCCGGGTGCCGGTCACGCTCACCGCGGATCGCCGCAATGTTCCCGAACGCGAGCTGCGCGACTACGTGATCTTCTGGTTCGACCCCGCGACGCGCGCCTGGATGCCGGTCGAGGGTTCACGCGTCGATCTCGCGAAGAGGGGGCGGTCTTGCCGACGCCCCCGACACCGGCATCCGCCCGGGAAGGCAACCCCGGCGGCCTTCAGCGCCGGCCGAAAAGTCGCATTTCATTGGCAATCGGACGGGCTTTACCCCTTGTTCGGCCCCTCCGCAGATTTCGCTGGCTTTCCGTCCCCGTCACGCCGATACTGCGTACGTCTTCGGTTGATTGTGATTGAGCTTCCCACGTTCGATTCCGCCAGAGACTTCTCGGGCGGTTTTTTTGTGGGCAGGCTTTACTCGCAGCAATCGAGACATCGGTCACACAGACCGGACGCCGCCGCGGCGTGTTACCGCGGTAAGTACGGGTCTCCGGGCCCGAGTACAACAGGAGTTTCAAGTGGCTAGTGGCACCGTGAAGTGGTTCAACGAAGCGAAGGGCTTTGGCTTCATCTCACAGTCGGATGGCGGCGAGGACGTGTTCGTCCATTTCTCAGCCATCGCAGGTGACGGATTCAAGACGCTCGCCGAAGGCGAGTCGCTCGAGTTCGACGTAACCCGTGGCCCGAAGGGGCTGCAGGCGGCGAACGTCCGCAAGGCCTAAGACGCTCGAGGTACCACCTCGCGCTGAAACGGGCGGTGTCCGCAAGGACACCGCCCGTCGCGTTTTCCGGCGGAGCCTGTCGGCGATCAGCGCACTCGCACGACGCGTCGCGTCTCGCTACGCCCGCCCGCCTCGAGTCGGTAGAAGTAGAGGCCCTCGCCGACTCGACTGGCGGATTCGCTGAGCCCCTCCCACGCGACTTCGTGTCGGCCCGGCTCCATCGCATCGCGGTCCACCAGCGTCCGGATCAGGCGACCGGACACGTCGTAGACGCGCAGTCGTACGCGCTGGCGCTCGGCGAGCTGAAACGCGATTCGCGTGACGCCGTTGAACGGGTTCGGCGCGTTCTGGTAGAGCGTGAACGACGCACGCGTCGCGCTCGGGACACCCGTGATCTGCGACGGGTCGAAGATCTGCGCCGCCCACTCGGGGTGATCGACGAACGGATTGCGATTGCCCTGGATCACGTAGATCGCTCCGTTGCGCAGCCGTTCCTTCTGGCTGACCGGATCGCCGATCGACCAGCTGGTGTAGAGCTCGGCCGCCCACGTGTTGAGGTTCGCGCCGCTCGCGGCCGGACTGCCGGGCCAGCCGCCATCTTCGGACAGGTAACGCGTGGAAACGTAAAACGTGCTTCGCGCGAGGTCGCCCTTGTACGCGTCGATCGGCTCGAAAACGGTGCCGGAGTAGCCGGGTGCGGTGTTGGGTCCCACCTGGCTGCCGTTGAGCGACGTGATCGAGGCCGCCTCGACGGTGCCGTAGGGCAGGTTGCCGCGGTAGCCGTTCACCTTGGTGTCGGTCGGGTAGAGAATCCACAGGTCGGTGTGCATCGGCGTCACCGAGCCGCCGAACCAGCCCTGCGGGAACGAGTGCTCGCGGTTGTAGCCGCTGCCTTCGAACGTGCCGCCACCGGTCTGACCGAAGCTATAGAGGTAAGGCGGTGTTCCGTCCGGAATGTCGGAGTAGACATCCCACAGCTTGCCGTCGGGCCGCACGTCGGTGGTCTGGAATGCGGTGTAGGCGTAGTCGTAGCTCTGCACCGAGTGGTTCTTGATGATCTCGTGCAGCGCCGCGCGCAGCGGCGCGCCGGTCAGCCCGATCGCGCCGTCGTAGTAGCCGGCGGGAATGCGCGTGTCGATGTAGGTGAAGCTGGCGTTCGCGGCCGCTGTCGCATTGCCGAACGCGTCCTCGACGCCGGTGGCCGACAGGGTGCGCGTTCCGGGCGCCACATTGGCGATCGTGACCAGCACGTGCTCGGGATGGATCGGATCGCGGATCGCGACGGTGCCGGTCAGCGCTCCGATCGTGTAGCGGCTCGCCACCTCACTGGTCGCCTCGTCGACCGGCTCGGTGAACTGCACCAGGAACGTCGAATCGCTCATCTCTCCGATCGCGAGCACGCTCGGTGCTGCGAGGTCGGCGACGAAAACGATGTCGGCGGCCGAGCGCGGCTCGAGCTTGAAGCTCCCGCCATAGAAGGTGACCGGGCCGGTCACGTCGTAGGTGGTGCCGAGAATCGGACCGAACGTGTAGCCGAGTGCATCCATCAGCGCAGTGCCGCTGCCGTCGTTCACCTGCCACTGCCCCACCCCTGCACTGGGGTTCGTGCACACGGCACTCGCGAGCTTGACCAGCACGCCTTCATAGCCTTCCGAGAGCGCACTGCCGCTCGGCACCACCGCTGCCGCGGGCAATACGCCGGCAGCGCTGCTCGTTACGAGGCCGTTGGTCAGCAGCGTATTGCCGGCGTAGCCCTGCGCGTCGGCTTCGCTCACGGTGCCGCGCACCGTGACCTGGTCGCCGACGGTCGGAGTATCGGTGCTGCGCACCCACACGCCGCTCCACGGGCCGCTGCCGTCCTGCACCGCGAAAAAGGTGCCGAAGCGCGCGGTGACGACTCCGTTCGTGATCACGCTGTTGCCGTTGTAGGGCGATGAACCGACGCCGCCCTGGATCTGTGCCACCGTCAGGTTGAAGAACAGCGCGTAGCTCTTGAGCTCCGAAGTGGTGATGCCGGACGAAGCGTCGGTCGCGGTGATCTTGTAGTAGACCGTCACGCCGGCCACCTGAGCGGGGATCGCCGCGGTGGTGCGGTAGGTGGTGCCCGAAACCAATGGCATCGCGATGGTGTTGGTGAGCGACGCAGGTGCGGTGCCCCAGGCCAGCGACACCGAAGTGACGGCGGCGGTGGTGTCGGTGACGTCGGCCTGCACGTGCGTCGGTGAGCCCGCGAGCGGGAACGCCGGGTCGGTCACCATCTGCGCCAGGATCGGGCCCGGCGGCCGCGGTGCGGTCACGTGAGTGCCCGGGCTGCCATCGGTCGCCAGCGTGCGCGGCGTGGTGGTCCACTCGGACGCCGTGTAGGTGGGATTGGGCGAGTAGATGTTTGGATTGCGAACGTAGTTCGCGTTTTCGAACGTCGAGCCGCCGGAGCCGGTCACCACCACTCGATCGATCACGCCACCGCCCGAGTCGATGAGCTTGGCGCCGTCGCCGACCCGACCGTTCCAGGTCGCGTTGCCGGCCGACCAGCTCGCATTCGGGAAGTTCACGGTGAAGACTGCAACCGTGGTGTTGTTGCCTGCGACCAGAGCCTGACCGGGAAGGATGCTGCCCGACAGGGTCCAGGTCTGGATGTCGACATTGTTGCCGACCGCGACCAGCGCCCAGTTGGTGAGCGAGACCGTGTCGGGGCCCGAGTTGTAGATCTCGATGAAGCGATCCGACGGATAATTATTGAGGGGATCGCACAGCTCGGACAGGAGCACCGCCGCGTGGGATGAGGCCGGCGACAACGAGATCGCCGTGGCTCCGGCGATGACCCAGACCAGCAGAGAGTTGCGAAAACGCATGACCCGCCCTTCGGGGTTGTGCTGCGGGTAGATGGAGTGTGGGATGGCAACAAGGGTAGGCCATCGGGAGCGGCTGCCCAAGCACGGATCGCACCCGTCGGTGAGCCTTTCACCCCGACTCACCTGGCGATTCGGGGGTGCAGATCCATCCCGATCGGCAGCGTGAGCGCCAGCGCGACCAGCAGCAGTGCGTAGCCGAGCCCGATCGCGAGCCGCTGGGCGCGCGGGATGTCGTGATAGCCCGGCACCGGATGCCGCCACCGCTGCCACAGCGTGATGAGCCCGACTGCGAGCGCAATCAGCAGGATCGGTGAGCGGGTGAGCGCGAAGGCGCCGATACCGAGCACGTACCCGGCGATCCAGAACGTGCGCGTGAAGGCACCCGCGATGCGGCCGCCGTCGAGCGGCGAAACCGGGATCAGATTGAACAGGTTGAGCAGGATGCCCGAGTGCCCGAGCGTCACGAGCAACGGATGGTTCATCGCCAGTCCGACTCCGAGCACCGCCCACGCAGCGAGCGAACCGAGCACCGGACCACCGATCGCGACCTTGGCTTCGACGTAGGCGTCGCGCGGCATGCCGCGCATGGCGATGAACGCGCCGAGGAACGGAATGAACACCGGTGCTCCGGCCGGAATGCCTTCGTGCTTGAGCACCACCGCGTGCCCCAGCTCGTGCACGAAGATCAGCAGCACGAAGCCGGCCGCGAACGCCCACCCCCACTCGAATGCGTAGAGGCCGATGCTCAGCAGCATGGTGGCGAGGGTCTTGAACTTGAGCACGCTCGCGAGCAGCCCGAGGAACTTGAGCTTGCTCACGATCACCACGAACGCGGTCCCGATCACGCCCAAAATGCCGTTGCGCTTGCGGTGCGACGCGTGCGGCTCGGCGCTCGGGCCGGCCGCCGGCTTGATGGACGCGGCCGGCTGGGCGCCGGCCATGACGGCGCGCAGATTCTCGATGCGGCGTCGCGCCTCGTCGTCGCCCGGCGGCGTCGTCACGTGGTGAGGCTCGGAGGAAGTGCGACCGGCTTGGGGATGCTCCATGCCTGATAGACCACGATCGCGACGAACACCAGATCCATCAATCCCAGATCGGAGCTCAGCACGCGGCCGAACAGCTCGAAGCTCTGCGGCGGAAAGCCGATGCGCATCGCCTCGCCCTGCTTTTCGAGTGCTCGATTGATGAACGTCATGTTCACGAAGTAGGTGGCGGCGCAATAGCTCGCGAGTGCCACGACGATCGAGATCGCCTGCAACCCGTGCGATCGCTTGCCGCCCGAGAACTTGACCACACCCCAGCCGACCGCGAATCCGATCCCCACCGCGATGAGTCCGAACGAGATGTTGGTCAGTACGGTGAACGCCCACCACACCAGTGCTCCGACCGCTCCACCGAGGATCGCGCCGACCGTGCCGTTCACGTAGTTGATCTCGGACGACATTTCGCCGACCGCCTGCTCCAGCTCGGCCCGCAGGTTTGCGTAGCAGCTCCGGCAGAACACGCGATCTCCGGCGGCGACGCGATCGGTCGGAGTCAGGCTCTTGCCGCATTGGGCGCAGTGCTCGCCCGCTCCCGCGACGACTTCGCTCTCGGACGACTCGGCCATGTGAGCGCTCCCTTCCCTGTGGAGGTCGTGTCCGCTCCGGGACCCGCAGAAGCTACGCCGTCGTTCGTGTAATCGCTACACGCGAATGGAGATTTCTGCACGGAGCTTCGTCCCAAGTCGTTGCCGCATCACGCGCATCCAGTCGTTTACGGGTGGCACGGTGAGTGCGTGTCGTCCCCGACGGCAGCACACGACCCAACCCCTACCCTGCGCCGAGCCGACTCGCGACTGCACGGCTCGCGCCGAAGGAGCGACCCGATGAAGACCCGATACGGACTCACGCTGCTGGCCTTCGCGACCACGCTGGCGATCATCGGGCTGACGGGCTGCACGCAGTCGGCCGGCATGAACGCCGAGATGAAGCAGCAGGAAACCGACATGAAGACCGAGCTGACCGCGTGGGGAAACGATCTCACCACCTGGAACAGCGAAAACGAGCGGCTGCGCTCCGAACTGCAGGCCAAGACGCCCAAGCCGGGCTCCGACCTGGAGAAGGAACTGATGGATCACGCCGCCAAGCTGACCGAGCACGAGCGCAATCTGGGCGAGTTCGAGAGCACCCTCAACGCGCATCGCTCCGAAGTCCAGGAAGAGGCGACCAAGCCCGAGCAGGATCGCGTCATGGCGCACGCCGGACTGTGGGCCAAGCACATGACGGTCAAGGCATCGCAGGCCTCACTCGCGATGACGCACAAGGATCTGCTCGACAAGCACGCCGAGCTGATGTCCAAGGTGGCCGTCACCCAGTGACGGCCGAAAGGAGCAAGTCATGACGGGTCGCATCGGAACTCACTTCCTCGCCACGCTGCTGGCGGCCTCGCTGCTCGCGGGCGCCAGCGGGTGTGCGATGAACGCGAAGAGCAAGGGCGCCATCATCGGCGCCACTGCGGGCGGCATCGGCGGCGGTTTGATCGGCAAGAACAACGGCTCGACCACCAAGGGCGCGATCATCGGCGCGGTGCTGGGTGGCGCAGCCGGCGCGATCATCGGCCATCAGATGGACCAGCAGGCCAAGGAACTTCAGCAGAACATCCCGGGTGCGATCGTCGAGCGGGTCGGTGAAGGCATCCAGGTGACGTTCGCCTCCGGCCTGATGTTCGACTTCGACTCCGACGTCATCAACGGCGCCGCGCGCTCCAATCTGGACGCGCTCGCCGCGAGCCTCGGGAAGTACGACAACTCGAGCCTGTTGATCGCGGGTCACACCGACGACGTCGGCAAGGACTCGTACAACCGCGGGTTGTCGGAACGACGTGCGCGCTCAGCCTCGCGCTATCTGCAGTCGCGCGGCGTGGATCGCGAGATCTCGACTATCGGCCTCGGCGAAACCGAGCCGGTGGAGTCGAACGCCTCGGAGGACGGTCGCCAGCGCAATCGTCGCGTCGAGGTGGCGATCTATGCGAGCCCGGAAGCGCGTCGGGCCGCGATCGCACAAGCCGGAAACTAAGCGGGCTTCGGCAGAGCAAACGAGATGGGAGTGCCCGTGCCGGGCACTCCCATTCGCAATTCCACTTTTGCCCTTCGAGTCGATGCTCGGCGAGCCGCGCGACTCGTTTACGAATCCGAGCCCGGCTCCTTCTCGGGCACCGACTGAGACTTGTCGACCGGCGCCGGCGAATCGATGTGGAGGAACGTCCACACGCGGCGCCACCGGTGCCCGTCGGTGCGCGCGGTGAGCGACACACCGTAGCGTTCGAGCCTGCTGCGCAGCGGCACGCGGTAGGTCACCCGCCACACGTTCGAGTTCGCGTCACGGACCAGCGCCCGAGTGTCGCCATGGCCGTCCGAGAGTGCGATCTCGCTCACGTCGGGCGTGGCGTCGACCACGAACTCGACTGTTTGCCCGAGCATCACGAGCGTGTCGGTCACCGACACCGCGATGTCGGGCGCGGCTCCGCTCGAGACCACGGGTTTGGATTCGAGTGCGACCGAACTCGTGACCACCGGCGCGGACGCCGACGTCGCCGGGGTGTGACCCGCCGGAATCGCGACTACGGTCTGACTCGGCGACGACGCCTGATCGGTGCTGCGGTTCTGCTCGCCGCAACTCGAGAGCAGCAGTCCCGCCGTGAGTGCGATCACCAACGCTCCGAACCATCCGAGCCCCGCGATCCAGAAGTTCCGCTCGCGAACTTCGTGTGCTTCACCTTCGACCTGCATGATCCACCTCGCATCCGGCTCGTCGAACTTCGGTGCGGGCCCGTGTGCCGGCTGACCCGCACCGCCTGGCCAATCTCGAGGGTCGAGTGCGCCAGGTCGTGGACGGGCGATCGATGTCGCCCTCGGGTCTGTGCTATTCCACGTTGCATGCCGGACCTTGAATCCATTGTGGTTCAAAGCCTTACGAGATCATCCCGGCGGCGGCGGCCTCGTAACTGTGTCACCATTGACACGGCGAAGAATGCGCAGGACCCTCGTGGCCACTCGATTCCCCAGCGAACTCGATGACTCGAACGGAGTGTGGCTTGCCCGACACGGTGGCTTCGAAGAGACACGCGGTGAGGTTCGCGTTCGCGTGGCTCGCGCTGCTGCTTCCGATCACGGCGTTCGCGCAGTCCGGTTCGAACCATGCCCGCGTGATCTGGACGCGGCTCGATCGCGCGGTGGTGGCGGCGGATTCGGGCGTGTGGGTGCCCGGCTATACGCTCGCATTCACCGAGCGCGGTCGCGCGCTCGCGAGCGGAGTCCTCGAGCAGGTCATCGACGATCGCCTCGCGATCGTGCGGCTGACGGCGGGTTCGCTCGCCAGGGTCAAGAAGCTCGAGCGCGTGCGGGTGATCGCCACCGAGCCCGAGTTCGAACACGTCACACTGCTGCGCGTCGGCGTACCCTCGGGGCCGCGCTCCAACCTCGCGTTCTCGCGCTCCTACCCCACGCTCAACGCGCGCTTCGCACCGCCCGCTTACCGCGCCGAAACGCTCGCGGTCGACGTGCACCGACTGGTGCGCGCGACCCGGCGCGAGATGAGTCGCTTCCTGCCCGACACGCTGTTGTTGCGCCAGTTCGCCGAGGCCGGTGACCAGGAGATCGCGCTCGAGCGGGGCGAAGTGGATGTCGCGGTGTTCTGGCCCGGCGAGCCGTCGGCGCGGATTCGAACGCATCCGAGCTGGGGCGTGGCGGGGCTCGGGATTCGCGCGCGGGGCATGATCGCGGCCACCACCGCGGTGCCACCGGCGCTCGACTCGACGCTCGATGCGATGAACGCGCGCATGTTCGGCGGCGACCTGCTGCCGTGGCGTGAGCTGCGCGGCGCCACGGCAGCAGGTCGCCGCCGAACATGCGCGCGTTC
>JABFRW010000194.1 GCA_013140805.1 Candidatus Eisenbacteria bacterium | reverse complement strand
GTATTCGGCCAGCAGTCGATCGGCCCGCGCTTCGACCAGTTCCGGGTCGAGCCGCGGTCCGCTGCCGAGCTCCGGATCGTGCTGGCAGCCGAGCACGAGGTTCTCGGCCAGCGTCATGGAGGGGACGATGCCGCGACGCAGTCGGTCCGACGGAATGTGCGCGAGCCCGGCTGCGGTGTGAGCGCGCGGATCCGCGGCCGCGATCCGGCGGCCACCGATCCACACCTCACCATGGCTCGGAACGCGCAACCCGGCGAGGCACTCGACCAGTTCGTGCTGGCCGTTGCCGTCGACTCCGACGAGCCCGACGATCTCGCCCCCGTGCACGATGAACGACGCGCCGCGCACCGCCGCCAATCCGCGATCGTCCATGACGTCGAGCAGCCGGGCTTCGAGCAACGGGACCTCGGAGCGCGCGGTCGGGCGCTCGTAGGAGGCGTTGACGGGTTGTCCCACCATCAGCTCCGCCATGCGCTCGATCGTGAAATCGGCGACCTCGCCGCCACCCACCACGCGTCCGGCGCGCATCACCGTGACGCGATCCGCGAGCGCTTTCACCTCTGCGAGTTTGTGCGTGATCAGCACGATCGTGGTGCCCTCGCGCTGAAGATTGCGAAGGGCGGCGAACAGATCGTCGACCTCCTGAGGCGTCAGCACCGCGGTCGGCTCGTCGAGAATCAGGACCCGCGCGCCGTGGTGGAGCGCCTTGAGGATCTCGATACGCTGCTGCGCCCCGACGCTCAGGTCACGCACTCGCGCGTCGGGATCCGCCGGCAGACCGTAGCGCTCCGAGAGCTCGCGCACCCGCCGTCTCGCCGCTTCGACATCGAATCGATCGAGCGAGCGCCGTGGTTCGAGCGCGAGCGTCACGTTCTCGTACACACGCTGCGTGTCCACGAGCATGAAGTGCTGGTGGACCATGCCGAGGCCGTGCCGCATCGCATCGAGCGGGCTGCGAAACCGCTGCGGCTGTCCGTCGATCGTGATCGAGCCCGAGTCGGGCAGCATGAGGCCGTAGAGCACGCGCATGAGCGTGGTCTTGCCCGCGCCGTTCTCGCCGACCAGCGCGTGGATCTCACCGGGCGCGAGCTCGAGCGTCACTTCGTCGTTGGCGAGCACCGACCCGCAGCGGCGGGTGATGCGCTCGAGGCGTACGGCAGGTGCAAGCATGAACGGGCAGCGTAGCGGCGCGATCCTCGAAACGTCCAGAACCGGGCAAATCGGAGCGGGGAGTGGCTCGAAGCCTCGCGCCGGGTGGGGTTTCCGGGTTACGCTGCCCGCGGCGCTTTGTACTCCCCGCGCTCTCTCCCGCACCGGCCGGGAATCCGCTCCGCGGTTCGGGATTCAAGCATCCACGTGTTTCCACCGATAACGGTGGGGGCGCTCGCAGGGGGGTTCCATGCCGACATTGCCATTCTCTCGTCCCCGCCCGGGGACGTCCGCCGCGCGATTCACGTCACGCTCCGCCGACCCGAGATCGTTCCTGGGCCGTGTGCTGCTCGGCGCCGTCGCACTCGCGATCGCTTCGAGCCTCGCCGTTCCGGCGATCGCTCAGAAGCGGATCTACATCGCGAACGACGATCACACCGACTACTTCTGGAGCGGTGACGCTGCCCAGTACCGCTCGGCATTTCTCTCGACGCTCGACTACTACATGAATCAGATCGAGAGCACCGCCGGCAACATCTCCGACCACCAGGCGCGCTACAACATGGATTGCAGCCTGTGGTTGTGGGAATACGAGCGCAACAAGTCCGCGACCGCCTATCAGCGTCTCATCGGACATCTGCGCACCGGCAAGCTTTCGATGCCTCTCAACCCCGCGGTGCTGTGCTACGGAGCGGCACCCGCCGAGGCGGTGCTGCGCGGCATGTACTACGCCGGCCGTATCGAGCGCCGTGAGAGCCTGCGCTTTCCGCTCGTGGTCGCGATGGAGAACCAGACCCTGCCGGGCGGTGTCGCGTCGCTGTGGGCGGGAGCGGGTGCTCAGTACTCGTGGCGCGGCGTGTGCGGTTGCGCGAGCCAGACCTCGTGGGGCAACCGGCCGCGCGAGATCTACCACTTCAACGGCCCCGACGGCACGGGCGTGTGCATGAAGTGGAACACCATGCGTGGTGACAACGAAGGGGTGGGCGGCTATGCCGAGGCGCGCGATCCGTCCGCGGCGGTCGACTATCTGACCTCCAATTCCGCGTTCCTGGCATCGTGGCCGTGGCAGGCTTCGGCCGCATTCGGCTACGGCTGGGACGACATGCAGAGCACCACGAGTTCGTTCGTGAGCACGGCGCAGAGCAAGGCGAACGCGAGCCGGCGCGTGATCGTCTCGAACGAAGTCGACTTCTTCGAGGATTTCCTCGCCAACTACTCGAGCCAGATCCCGACCTTCAGCGGTTCGTTCGGCAACGAATGGGATCTGTACAGCGCGTCGATGGGCGAGGTCACCGCCGATTTCCGGCGGCACATCGAGAAACTCCGCACCGCGGAATCCATGGCGAGCGTGGTGTCGCTGTTCGACGCCGCATTCATGACGCCTCGCACCACGGCCCGCGATCTCGCATTCATGGCGGCGGGACTCTATTACGAGCACGATTGGACTGCGGACGGACCGGTTTCACGGTCGACGCGCGCGCAGTTCCAACGCGATCAGCTCACGAATCTCATGAACTTCGTGAACCCGCTGCTCGCCGATGCCACCACTGCGATCGGGACGCGCATCGCGCAGCCCGGCGGCACCGAGCGTCACTTCGTCTTCAATCCGCTGTCGTGGACGCGCAGCGAGGCGGCCGACCTGCCCAGCACGCTGGCGCAACCGCTGCACGTGATCGACGTGGCGACCGGCTTCCAGACGCCCAGTCAGGTGATCGGAAGCGGATCGACGCAGAAGGTGCGCATCCTGGCGAGCGACGTCCCGGCGGTCGGCTACAAGGTGTTCGAAGTGCGGTCGGGTGCCGGCCAGAGCTTTCCGGCCGCGGCGACGGTCAGCGGCGGCACGATCGACAATGGCCTCTATGCGGTGACGCTCGGAGCCTCGGGCGCGATCACCAGCGTGGTGGATCACAAGGACGCGAATCGCCAGCTGGTCGAGAGCGGCGGCTCGATGCACAACCTGGGCAGTGGAAGCGGCTCGATCACGGTCGAGCAGACGGGCCCGGTCTCGGTCACGCTGCGCGTGGTCGCGGGCGGTTCGCCGGCGCATGAGACGCGCGTCACGCTGTTCGCCGGTCTCGATCGAGTCGACGTCGAGGGCACCATCACCGCGAACTTCTCGAGCAATGTCTCCTACGACTATCGCTTCAACCTCGCGGGCGCCACGCTGCGTCACGAGGAGATCGGAATGGTCGCAAAGGTTGCGCGCGCCGCACAGGGCGGCGACTACGCGGACCAGAACACGCGCACCGACTGGCTCTCGTTCGGGCACTTCGCGGACTTCTCGACCGCCTCGCGCGGCGTCACGCTCTCGAACTGGGACAGTCCGTTCTTCCAGGCCGGGAACAGTACCGTGACCTCGCTCGACGGCTCGACGCCTCGCCTGCGCGCATGCGTCGGCATGCAGGTGGACGGCACCGGGCTCGGCATTCAGAACCAGGGGGGCGACTCGCGCTTCACGAATCGCTTCTCGATCCGCACCCACGGAGCCTACGACCCGGCGGCGGCGATGAAGTTTTCGCTCGAGCACCAGAATCCGTTCGTGGCCGCGCGCGTCAACGGTACGAGCGGCAGCCCGCTGCCGGCGACTTCGTGGCGCCTGCTCGATCTTCCGTCGAACGACGTCCTGCTGTGGGCGCTCAAGCCCGCCGAGGAAGGCATCTCGCAGGGCCTGATCGCGCGGGTGTGGAACCTCGCCGAGGGCTCGCGCTCGTTCACACTCGCGCTGCCGTCGAATACGCTCACCAGCGCGCGGCGCACCACGCACCTCGAAACCGACCTCGGCGCGGTGACGCTGGCGAATGGTGCGGTGAGTGGCTCGCTGGCTCGCCAGCAGATGGCGACCTATCGACTGTTCCCGGGCGGCCTCGTGATCGGCGACGTCACGCCGCCGGCCGGAATCACGGACCTGCGCGGGCCGTAGCGAGTGATCGGCGCGGCGCGGGTGGCACACCAGGGGCCCCCGCGCCCAGCCGTCACTTCGGTCGCCGCACCATCACGATGGTGACGTCGTCCTCGAACGACTCGCCTTCCGCGTAGGCGCGCAGGCGCACCAGCAGATCGTTGATCGCGTGATCGCACGGCCCCTCGCGCCACTCGGTCAGCCATTCGCGCAATCCCGCATCGCCGAACGGGGTCCCGGACTCGGTACCGAGCTCCGGCACGCCGTCGCTGAACAGGACCAGTGCGCTGCCGCGATCGAGGTGTGCGAACCCGAGCTTGTAGAGCGCCTTCGGATCGGGGCCCAGGATCATGCCCCCGACCGAGAGCTCGTGGATCCCGCGGTCGTCGATCAGGAGCGGCGCGGGGTGACCCGCGTTCACGTACGAGAAGTTGCCGTTGCGTTCCAGTTCGCCGAACACCATCGAGACGAACCTGGTGGTGAGTCCGCTCTGGTGGATGACGCGGTTCAGCTTCTCGATCATGCGCGTGACCTTCAAGTCGCGCTGAACTCCCATGCGCAGCCCTGTGATCACGTCGCGGGCCTGCAGTGCGGCCGGCAGCCCGTGTCCCGAAGCGTCGGCGATCGCGATCGCCAGGGACTCTTCGTCGAGCGGAAGGAAGTCGTAGACATCGCCGCCCACCGACTGCGCGGGCAGGCACACGGCGCAGATGTCGTAGTCCGCAAACGTCGGGCGGCCGGCCGGCAACAGGCTCATCTGCACCGCGCGCGCCTGTTCGAACAAGCCCTCGAGTTCGCTGCGGTGGCGATGCTGCAGGATCGCGTAGCGGATCGAGCTGAGCACCGAGGCGAATTCGCCGCGCGACGGCACGCCGCGCAATTCGCCGGCCGGCGGGGCGATGAGCGCGAGCAGCGGGTCGGAGCCGTCGTCCGAGATCGGCAGAAGTCCGACGCGTCCGAGCCGCATCTCACCAGCCCACGGCAGGTCCGAGATCGGATCTTCCGACTCCACGCGAAGCCGTGCGTCGAGTTCCTCGCCGAGGTTTGGGAATCGATCGCCCCACTCGGCGGCGCGCGCGAAGCACGCGCCGTCGAGGCAGTAGAGCTGCAATCCGGTCACGCCGATCGGGCCGCCCAGATGCTGCAGCAGGTGAGGAGCCAATCCCTCGGCGAAGCGCTGAGCCGTGGCAGACTGTCCCACCTCGCGCAGCGCGGCCTCGATTCGGCGATAGAACGCTTTCGATTCGATCACGGAAAGATGCCGCGCAGCCGAGTCGCCTCGACCACACGACCGACGGCCACGACGTACGCGCCGCCGCGGAGGCTGCAGCGATGTTTCTTCGCCGCTTCGCGCACGTCGCCGTAGGCGCGCACCATCGCGCGCTCGAGTCGCTTGTCGACTTCGTCGTCGTCCCAGAAGAACGCGGTGCCGTCCTGAACCCATTCGAAGTACGAAACGGTGACGCCGCCGGCGTTCGCGAGAATGTCCGGGATCACGGTGCGGCCGCGCTTGAACAGCACGTCGTCGGCGGCCGGCGTGGTCGGGCCGTTCGCGGCTTCGGCCACGATCTTGGCCTGGATGCGGCTCGCATTCGCGGCGGTGATCTGATTCTCGAGCGCCGACGGTGCCAGGATGTCGACCGGCAGCTCGAGCAGCTGCTTGTTCGTGATCGACTTGCCGCGTTTGAAAGTCTTGAGGCCATGACCCGAGGCTTTGTGCTTGTGCAGTGCCGCCGGGTCGAGCCCCTTCGGATTGTAGACGCCGCCGCTCGAATCGCTCGCGGCCACCACCTTCGCGCCTTCTTCGTGAAGCAACGTGGCCAGCACACCGCCCGCGTTGCCGAAGCCCTGGATCGCGACGGTGGCGCCGACGAGCTTCATCTTGCGATCCCGGCACGCCTCGCGCAGCACGAACTGGACGCCGCGAGCGGTGGCTCGATCGCGCCCCCGCGAGCCGCCCAGTGCCAGCGGCTTGCCGGTCACCACGCCCAGCACCGTAGCGCCTCGCGTCATGCTGACCGTGTCCATGATCCACGCCATGGTCTGACTGTCGGTGTAGACATCGGGAGCGGGGATGTCCTGATCGGGCCCGATGATCGGCAGGATCTCGCTCGCGTAGCGGCGTGTGAGCCGCTCGAGTTCGTTCTTCGAGAGCTTGCGCGGGTCCACTTCGACGCCGCCCTTGCCGCCGCCATACGGCAGATCCAGGCACGCGCACTTCCACGTCATCCACGAGGCGAGCGCCTTGACCTCGTCGATCGTGACGTCCGGGTGGTAGCGGATGCCGCCCTTGGCAGGGCCACGCGCGATGTTGTGCTGAACCCGGTGTCCACGGAAAACCTTCACGGTCCCGTCGTCCATCTTGACCGGCACCGACACCGTCAGCGCGCGCTTCGGTACCCGCAGTATCTGACGGGTGCCGTCGTCCAGATCCAGCCGATCGGCAGCCTGCTCAAAGTAGTGCTGAGCGATCCTGAACGGGTTCAAGTTCTCACGTGCCATGGCGCCTCCCTCGAGAACGACGATTGGTCGGAACTGAACGGTCGAGCGGCTGGAACACTACACCCGCGAGCCGGCCTGCCACGCGTGCGTGACGTTGTCCGAGTGCCCGGTGCGGATGAACTCGTGTGGCCCGTGCTTGCCGGTATTCGAGCGTGGCGAGCTGCTCGAGCGTCTGCTCGACGGTGAGGCGCGCGGCGCGCGCGGCGCCGACTTCGCGCTCGAGCACGGCCAGGTAGGCGAGGTCGTGCTCGAAGCGGGCGGCGACCGCCTCACGCCCACGCGCGATCGAGCCGTGCCCCGGCACCAGCGTCTCGATCGCGCCGCCACGCACCAGTGGCAGGAGCGCTTCGAGCGTGTGCCGGTAGTGCGCCGGTGGTCCGTCGAGCAGCGGGATCTCCTCGTCCGAGAGCAGGTCGCCGGCGATCAGGAGCTGGTGATCGGGCAGGTGCAGGGTCAGCGCGCTCGCGCTGTGGCCGGGAGCGTCGCGGAACACCAGCTTCCATTCACCGAGCTTCATGAAACGCAGACCGCTCACCGCCTCCTCCGGTTCGAACGCGTCGAAGCCGCGCGTCCACGACTCGCCGTGCTGTTCCACGATCCGTCGCGCCTCGTCGAGGATCGCGGCGCGGTCGCGCTTCAACTCGCGGGCGAGCCGATCGTGACCGATCGCCGAAGCACCCGGAAACCACGGGCGTCCGAGTACGTGATCCCAATGCGCGTGAGTGAAGAACAGCGTCACGCGAGCGGGCTTCGCCTCGACCACGACGCGCGCCACGTCGTCGAGTTCCGAAGGCATGACTCCCGGATCCACCACGACTGAGTGCTCTCGATCGAGCAACACCACCGAGTTCATCGCGAACGCCCGGCTCTGCCGAATCCGGATGCCAGCCGCCAGCTCGGTCCAGCCGGTGCTCATTCGCTCGGCGGCACGATGTGGCCGGCGACGATCTCGCGCTCGAGCGAGTCGACGCGCGCCTTGACGGCGTCGGGGATCAGCGCTCGATTGCGATCGTCGTAGACCCAGCCGACCCCCTTCTCGGCGAGGCCGAAGGTGCGGACGCCGCCCGTCCACTGACCCTTCGTCACTTCTCGAACGGTCTCGAACACGGCCACGTCGACGCGCTTGACCATGCTGGTGAGGATGTGGCCCGGAGATTCATCGTACTGGTCCGCGTCCACGCCGATCGCCAGACGTCCGGTCTTCTCGGCGGCCTGAAACACTCCGCGTCCGGTGGCGCCCGATGCGTGGAAGATCACATCCGCGCCCTGCGCGTACTCGGCGAGCGCCAGTTCGCTGCCCTTGGCGGGATCGCGAAATGCTTCGCCGGTGGTGCCGGCGTACTTCACGATCACCGGCATGTCGGGGGCCACCGCCTTCACGCCCGCGCGGTAGCCGGCTTCGAACTTCTTGATCAGTGGAATCTGCATGCCGCCCACGAAGCCGACCTTGTGCGATTTCGACACCAGCGCCGCGAGTGCTCCGATCAGGAACGACCCTTCTTCTTCCTTGAACTTGAGCGCCACCAGATTCGGCGGCAACACGTCGCCGGGATTCACGGTGTAGTCGATGCAAGCGAATTTCTTGTTCGGATATTCCTCGGCGAGCTTGCGGATGTCGTCGGTGAACAGGAATCCCACTCCGAAGATCAGGTCCAAGTCGGCGGCCGCCATCTGGCGCAGCCCGGCTTCGCGATCGGAGCCTTCGGCGGTCTCGACGAACTGATACTCGGTCTCGAGCTCCCGCTTCGCGCGCTCGAGTCCGGCATACGCGGCATCGTTGAAGGACTTGTCGCCGCGGCCGCCGATGTCGAACACCAGACCGACCTTGAGCTTCGGTGGTGCAGCGCTGGTGTCGGGTTGCCGGGTGCTAGGCGCGCAACCGGCGAGAGCGAGTGCCGCGAGCAGCCCGAGCAGCACGACGGGGACGCGGAGTCGGAGCGGCATGGGTGCCTCCAGGAGGTGGCGCAAGCTCGGGAGCCTGCACCTTGCGGCCCAGCTCCCAACAGCGCCGGCAGCGGGCCTCGTAGGTTTCGGATCCGCCGACCACGACGCGACCCGCACGCCGCACCTTGCGATAGGTGCGATTCGCGGGTTCACCGCACACGACGCAGATCGCGAGGGTCTTGGTGATGTACTCGGACACTGCCAGCAACTCGGGCATCGGTTCGAACGGTCGTCCCTGGTAGTCCTGATCGAGCCCGGCGACGATGACACGCTTACCGCGCTTGGCGAGCTTCTGACACACCGCGACCAGTTCGCGGCCCAGGAACTGTCCCTCGTCGATGCCGATCACCTGCGCCTGGTCGGCATGCCGCAGGATGTCCGCGGCGGTGCGAACGGTGCGCGACGGAATCCGCACTTCGCTGTGCGAAACGATCGCGTCGTCGGCATAGCGCCGGTCGATCGCCGGCTTGAAGATCTCGACCCGCTGGCGCGCGATCTGGGCGCGCCTCAGCCGGCGGATCAACTCCTCCGTTTTGCCGCTGTACATGCTGCCGACGATCACTTCGATCCAGCCGGCATTCGGGAGCGGGGGCGCGGGCTGAGACATGGGTCGGGCACGCTAGCGGAGCGCCGCATGGCGGTCAAAGCCGCTCGGCCGAATCGAACGCGGCCAACCCTCTCGCGTCCGCCGGCATCGGATCGAGCGTCCGCCTGGAAGCATTCGGCCACCACCGGGGAGATGCACATGTTGCGCTCAGGGCTCGCGGGACTTCTGCTGCTGTTCGGGGGTTCGGCTGCCAACGCGACCGACGCCTCGATCTACTTCATCAAGGACGACGGCAGGCGTTTCTCGATCGAGGCGATCCGGGTGCCGCCTGGACAGACCGAGGTCATCACCTGCGGGAAGGGGCAGGAATACGTCGACGTGGTGTTCCCGCCTTCGGTGGGCGGCTCGGCATCGCTCGCCCAGGCGGATCCGCCGCGCCGCGCTCGAACGGCGACGTCGAAGCGCCGTTCTCGATCGTGAACTCACACCTCGCGGTGCGACTCTCGATCGGCGACCGGCCCGCGGCCTTCCTGCTCGACACCGGGGCCCCGATCACACTGCTCGATCGCGTTTGCGCCGACTCCGCCGGGCTTACCACCGTGGCCTCGACGCGCACGGTGCGCGGCCTCGATGGAACCGGGCTGCAGGTCGCGAGCACCGTGATTGCGCGCGCGTACTTCGCAGGACGGCGATTCGAAGCACTGCCTGCCGAAGTCGCGGCACTTCCGGTCTTCGGCTCGCTGAACGTGCTGCGCGTCCCGGCTCATTGACCCACCCACCGGCCCGCGCCTAGACTTCCCCTCGTTCCGCCGCACCCTTCACGCCCGCGCCTGCGGGCCCGACCGAGAGGAGCCATCCGATGACTGCCACCCGTTTCTCATCGCGAACGTCGAGCTCCCGGATCGCTCGCGGCTGACACCGCGACCGGCGCCTGAACGGGCCGATCGAATCCACCGACGGTCGATGCACGGACTCTGGTCCGTCGTCCTCCTCGCCACCTCCGAGAGCCGCGCGTTCGCGCTGATTCGCGCATCGCTGCGTCCCTGTCGCACGGCCTCTCCGCCGTTGCGGCACTCGATCGGCTTCTCCGTGAGGACGTCACCCGACATGACTCTGTTCGACTATGGCTGGAATTCCGAGCGCGAGGCGAGCGTCGTCTCACACCGCGCGCGCGGACTCGCCCCGGCGCGCGTGACGCGCGCGGATCGCGACCGTTTCGTTCTCGTCACCGAATTCGTTCCCTGTGAAGGACAGGTCGCCGGGGCGTTCCGGCATCGCGCGTCCCGCCCGTCCGAGTTCCCCGCGGTCGGCGACTGGGTGTTGATCGAGCCAACCGACGGCGGAGGGGTGACTCGGGTACACGAGCTGCTCCCGCGCGCCGGAGTGCTGTCGAGACGCGCTCCGGGCGAACTCGAAGAAGAGCAGGTGATGGCGGCGAACGTCGACGTCGTGCTGCTGGTCGCCGGTCTCGACGGCGACTTCAACCCGCGCCGCATCGAACGATTCCTCGCCGCGGTGTGGGAGGGTGGTGCGCAGCCGGTGGTGGTGCTCAACAAGGCCGATGCGCATCCCGAGCCGCAGCGGGCCGCCGATGAAGTGAGCGCAGTGGCGCCCGGTGTTCCGGTGGTGACGCTGAGTGCGCTCGCCGGCGACGGACTGGGAGCGCTCGATCGGTGGCTCGAACCGGGGCGCACGCTGGCGCTGCTCGGTTCATCGGGGGTCGGAAAGTCGACGCTCGCGAACCGGCTGCTCGAAACCGCGCAGTTTGCGACCGGCGCGGTTCGCGAGACCGATTCGCGCGGTCGCCACACCACTTCACATCGCGAGCTGGTGCGGCTCGCAAGCGGCGCGCTGCTGGTCGATGGCCCCGGCATTCGCGAGATGCAGTTGTGGGACGCGGGTTCCGGCGTGGCCTCGACGTTCGAAGACATCGAGGCGCTGGCCGCGCGCTGTCGATTCGGCGACTGCGGGCACGCGCAGGAGCCTGGCTGCGCGGTGCGCTCGGCGCTCGCGAGCGGGGCGCTCGCGCAGGAGCGCTACGCCAGCTGGCTCAAGCTTGCACGTGAGCAACGCGCGTTCGCCGCCCGTCACGATGCGCGGGCGCGCCTCGAGTTGAAACGCAAGTCGCGCTCGATCACCAAGTCGCTGCGAGGCCGGCCCGACAAGCGGAGGTCGGACTGAGCGGCGCGCTTCAGGCCGGGTGACGAAGCGCCGCGACTCGCGCGAGGGCTCCCTGGATGTCGTCGCACACGTTGTCGGGGCCGACGTGTTTCGCGAACTGCGCGCGCCGCATCAGCCGCGCGGGTTGCTCGCGCATGCCCTCGACGATCAAGGCACGCCCGGAGGCCTCGAGCCGAGCGGCCAGCTGTTCGATCGCGCGCAGCCCGGTCGAGTCGATCGCCGTCATGTTTCGAAGCCGCAGGATCACCCGTTCCGGCAATTCGGGGATTTGATCGATGATGACGTTTAGCTTCTCGGCCGCCCCGAACAGAAACGGGCCGTGGATCCGGAAGATCGCGACGTCGTGCGGCAGGTCCTTGTCCTGAAGCGAGTGCCGGCGGTCGCGCTCGATGTCGGCGGTGGTGATCCGGGAGACCGTGGTGGTGGCGGCGATGCGAGAGATGAACAGGAGCGCCGCGAGGATCATGCCGGCCTGAACCGCAACCGTGAGGTCCGCGAACACGGTCAACAGGAAGGTCACGACCCACACCGCGATGTCGGCGGCCGAGAGCTTGAGGATCTCCGGGATCTCGGCCCAGTCGCCCATGTTCCACGCCACCACGAACAGGATCGCGGAGAGAATGCAGAGCGGAACGAAGCGTGCGAGCGAGGCTGCGAACAGCAGCACTCCGAGCACCGTGAGCGCATGGATCATGCCCGCCACGGGGGTGCGACCTCCGCTGCGAATGTTGGTGGCGGTGCGCGCGATCGCACCGGTCGCGGGCAGGCCGCCGAACAACGGCGACACGATGTTCGCGACGCCCTGTGCCACCAGCTCGGTATTGGGCTCGTGGCGATCACCGGTCATGCGATCGGCGACCACCGCCGACAGCAGCGACTCGATCGCCCCCAGCATCGCGACCGTGACCGCGGGGCCCAGCAGCGGGGTGATCAGATCGGCGCGAAACTGCGGTACCACGAGCGGCGGCCAGCCCGAGGGGATGCCGCCGAAGCGCGAACCGATGGTTTCGATCGACCACGCGGCACCCGCCGCGACCGCGGTGCCGCCGATCAGTGCCACGATCGTACCCGGCACACGCGGCACCCAGATGCGCATCACCACGATCACGAGCAGCGCCGCGGCGCCGAGCGCGAGCGCGGTCGGATTCCAGCTCGGCAGCGCCGCACCGATCTCTCGCATGCGACTCACGAACTCTCCCGAGGCGTGAGGAATGCGAAGCCCCAGGAAGTCGCGGATCTGGGTGCTTGCGATCAGCACGGCGATGCCGTTCGTGAAGCCGACGATCACCGGTCGTGGAATGAAGTCGACCGCGGTCCCGAAGCCGCTCACGCCGAGAAGCACCAGCATGACGCCCGCCATCATGGTGCACATGAAGAGCCCGTCGACACCGTGATGCGCGACGATCCCCGCCACCACCACCACGAACGCGCCGGTCGGACCGCCGATCTGCACCCGCGATCCCCCGAGCGCCGAGATCAGGAAACCGGCCACCACCGCGCACGTCAGGCCGGCCTGCGGCGGAAGCCCCGATGAAATCGCGAACGCCATGGCGAGCGGGAGGGCCACGAGACCGACCGTGACACCGGCGACCAGATCGGAGAGAAAGGTGCGGGCGTCGTAACCGCGCAGGCACTGGATCGATTTCGGGATCAGACGCGCCGGGATCACACCGGTGACGCGACTTCGACGCCTCGCTCGCGGAGCAGCTCGCGAATCTTGGTCTTCACCAGGTCGATCGCGACCTTGTTGTGCCCGCCCTCGGGCACGATCAGGTCGGCAAAGCGCTTGGAGGGCTCGACGAACTGCAGGTGCATCGGCCGCACGCTTTCTTCGTACTGGCGGACGATGCTGTCGACGGTGCGACCGCGTTCGATCAGATCGCGTCGCAGTCGGCGGATGAAGCGCACGTCGGGGTCGGCGTCGATGAACAGCTTGATGTCCATGAGGTCACGGAGCTGCGGGTCCACGAAGATCAGGATGCCTTCGAGCACCACGACGACATGGTCGCCCACGTGGCGGGCTTCGGGCAGGCGCCGGTGCTCGGCATAATCGTAGATCGGTTGCTCGATCGAACGTCCGGCGAGCAGTTCGACCACGTGGTCGCGCAGCAGTTCGGTGTCGAACGCGTCCGGATGATCGAAGTTCCGCGCCTCGCGATCGCGGTACGGGATATCCTCGAGATTCTTGTAGTAAGAATCCTGGTCGATGATGACGACCCGGTCGGATCCGAGTTCGCGCACGATGGTGCGCGCGACGAGAGTCTTGCCGGACCCGGATCCGCCCGCGATTCCGATGAGAATGCGGCGCGAGGACATGGCAGCGCGACCGTAGCATCGGGTCTGGGGTCGGTCAAAGCTCGTACGAGCGGAGGAGAGCGACGATGAGCGGGATGCGTCGATTGACGGCGGAGGAGATCGAATTCGAACTCGGCAAACTCACCGAATGGCGAGTGGTCGGCGGGAAATTGCGGCGCGAGTATCGATTCAAGGACTTCGTCGACGCATGGGGTTTCATGTCGAGTGCGGCGCTGCGGATTCAGCAGCTCGACCATCACCCCGAATGGTCGAACGTCTACGGAACGGTGGTGGTCGAGCTGGTCACACACGACGCCGGCGGCATCACGCGTCGCGACTTCGAACTGGCGACGACGCTCGAAGCGCTTGCGGCAGGTGCCAGACGCAGCTAGCGGGAGCCTCGCGCGCCCTTCGCGCCGCCCGCACCGCTCAGGACCGCCACCCGCACCTGATAGGCGGGGTCGAGCACGCGCGGCAGGATGGCGCGAACTTCGTCGGCGTTCGTCTCCATCAGTTCGGTGCGGTAAGCGGCCCAGAACTCGGGACCGTGCAGCAGTTCGCACGCGGCGATGCCGCGAGACGCCGTGATCATGAGGCGCGGATTGGCGCGCAGGGACTGGCGCAACCCGGGCGGCATCGGGCCGCCCATCAGGTAGGCGAGGCGGTCACGCACCACGTCGAACGATCGTTTCGGGATCGTCATGTCGGCGAGTGGCGCCATCAGCACGCTCACCGCTTCACCCGCACGCTCGATCGCCGCCGAGTCCGATGGCAGGTCCGGGTAGAGGCGCCCCAGCTCCGGTTCATCGAAGAGCGCGTACTGGAATCGCGGCTTGTCTTCCTGGCCGGAGCTCTTCGCGATCTGATCCGCCATCGAGCCCGCGAGGGACACCGTCATGAAGTAGGCGGCATGCAGCGTGTCGTCGAGCGGCGGTGCCAGCAGACCGATGCCGATCGCGCGCACTCCGGCACTCGTGAACACCCGCGCCGAGGCGTGCATCGAATCGGCCGGTGGTGGTGGTGGCAGAGCCGGACCGGCGGGAATTCCGCCGAACAGGCTCTCGACGGGTCGCCGCACTTCGACGCGGTTGAAGTCGCCGACCAGGCACAGCACCGCGTTGCCGGGCTGCAGGTAGCTCGACATCGTCGCGCGGACCTCGGCAATCGTCAGGCCGTCGAGCCCCCGGCCCGAAGTTCGGCGCTGACTTGCAGCCGCGGAGCGCCCGAGCGCAACGTCTCGAATCAGCGCACCCATCACCAGCTCGCGCGGCCCGTCGACTTCCGCCTTCAGCTCGGCTCGCACCTGTTCCACGGCGCGTTTGAGCGAGGCGGCATCGACCGTGACGCCGCGCATTCTCCGCGCGACTTCAGCGAGCACGCCCGGGAACTGCTGCAGACTCGCCACCTCGGTGAGGAGCGTGCTGCTCTGCATGACGGGAAAGCTCCACCCGTACGGACGCTGACTGTCGAGGTCCTCGAGCGTTCGGCCGGGCAGTTCCCCGGCCGGCGCCGTAAACGCCAGGTGACCCACCACCTGTGCGAGGCCGGGTCGAGTCGCCGGATCGTTGCGGCGTCCGTAGCGATAGGCGAGCGTCACCGCGACGCCTTCCGCGCCTCGAATCGATCGCGTCACCACTCGCAGCCCGTTCGCCATCGTCCAGCGCTCGATGACGGTGCTGTCGGTCAGCACCTCGTGAGCCGGCGCGGCGGCGAGCGCCCCCCGTGACGAAAGGAGTGCGACGGCCGCGAACGCGGCGAGTGCGGCTCGGACCAAGCAGCGACGAAGCACGCGACCTCCTGGAGGCGAAACGGACACGGACGAGGAGCGACGGATGATTCTAGTGGGAGTCGCATCGGACGCGCACCTGCGGCCCGAGTTTCTGACGCGGTCTTGACCCCCGCCGAACTCGCTCCCTAGACTGCCCGCCATGTCCGCCGCGCCTGAGGAGGAAGTCCGTCAGCTGGTCCGCGATGCCCTGGACCGCGCCCTCGGTGCGCCGACACCCGCGGCACGCAGCGCCACACCGGCTCCCGGCGCGCCGCCGGCGGCACCCGAGCGCCGCGTCGCGATCGGCGCCGACCATGGCGGCTATCCGCTCAAGCAGCTGCTGATCCGCGCGCTCGAGGACGAACTGGCGCTGCAGGTCGTCGACTGCGGAACGCATTCGACCGATGCGGTGGACTACCCCGACTTCGCGGCCGCGGTGGGTCGCGAGGTGGCGAGCGGCCGCTGTGCTCGAGGCATCGTGATCGACGGCGCCGGGATCGGCTCGTCGATGGCGGCGAACAAGATCGCCGGCGTTCGTTGCGCGTTGTGTCACGACGACCGCACCGCGCTCAATGCTCGCGAGCACAACGACGCGAACGTGCTGGCGCTCGGTGCCGGCATCGTCAATCGCGGACTCGCCACGCGGATCGCCCGGTTGTTTCTCACCACCCCGTTCGGCGGCGGGCGGCACGAGCGGCGGGTGCAGAAGATCATGGCGCTCGAGAGCGCGCTGCGTGCGGATCAGCGACCCGGCGGAGCGCCGGCGGGCCGCGGCGGCGGCGCATGAGACTCAGCCAGCAGATCATTCGCAAGCTGCCGAAGACCGACTTGCACTGCCACCTCGACGGCTGCCTGCGCCCGCGCACGCTGCTGGAGCTGGCCGATTCCCAGGGCGTCAAACTGCCGACCCGAAACATTCCACAGCTCACTCGGTTGCTCGAGGCCGGCAAGCGGACTCGCAATCTCGGCGACTACCTCAAGATCTTCGACCTCACGCTCAGCGTCCTGCAGGAACGCGACGCGTTGTATCGCGTCGCCTACGAACTCGCCGAGGATGCGGCGTCCGAGAACGTCCGGCACCTCGAGGTGCGTTACTCGCCGCTGCTCCATCGCAAGAAGAAGCTGCCCTACGAAGACATCGTGAATCCGGTGATCGAGGGGCTGCGCGATGCCGGGGTGCGTTTCGGGCTTTCGACCGGCGTGATCCTGTGCGGGATCCGTTCGCTCGCGCCACGCCGCTCGGTCGAACTCGCGGAGCTGGCCGTCGCCTACAAAGGGCGCGGCGTGCTGGCGTTCGATCTCGCCGGTCAGGAACGCGACTACCCGGCGAAGGCGCACCGCTCGGCGTTCCAGCTGATTCTCAAGCACAACATCAACAGCACGGTGCACGCGGGCGAGGCGTTCGGATCGGCCAGCATCGCGCAGGCACTGCACTACTGCGGCGCGCATCGCATCGGTCACGGCACCCGTCTGCTCGAGGATCCGGACCTGATGCGCTACGTCACCGATCATCGGATCCCGCTCGAAGTGTGCCTGTCCTCGAACGTGCAGACCCGGGTCGCGAAGAGCTACGCCGATCACCCGTTCGGCTTCTACTTTCGCCAGGGGGTGCGCGTCACGCTCAACACCGACAGCCGGCTCATCTCGGCCACCACCGTGTCGGAGGAGATCGGCATCGCCGCCAAGACCTTCCGGTTGTCGCCCTACGAGATCAAGCGGGTGATCATCAACGGCTTCAAGAGCGCTTTCCTTCCTTACGCGCACAAGGCCCGCACGCTGCGGGAGGTGACGCTCGAGATCGATCGGGTGTTCATGGAGGCCTACCCCGAGGAGTACGACCGCCGAACGGCGGGGTTCTAGGCGCCGCTCCCCCCGCGCCTGCGATCTGGAGCTTGATTCCCTATTCGCCACGGCTTAGGGTCCCGGACCCACGCCCCTTTCCAGCGCCCTTCCATCCATGCTCCAGGCCCCTCGACCCCACTCCCCACTCGCCGTCGCATTGATTCTCGCGCTCGTGGCCCTCGTCGGCGCCTCGGGGATCGCGGTGGCGCAGGAGCGTGGCTCGATCTCGGGCCGGGTCACCGACAAGCGCACCGGGCACGCGTTGCCGTTCGCTTCGATCGCGGTGCCGGCGGTGCAGAAGGGCGGACTGACCGACTCCGAAGGCAACTTCGTGCTGTCGGGTCTGCCGGTCGGGACCTACGACGTGAAGGTGCAATTCCTCGGCTATAAGCCCGAGACGCGCGCTGGCGTGGTGGTTGCGGTCGGCAAGTCGGCGGTCGTCCACTTCGCGCTCGAGGACGTGGTGGTGCGGCAGGAGAAGGTCGTGGAGGTGAGCGCCGAGCGCCGGCTGGTCGAGGTCAAGCAGGGCGCGACGATCCGCAGCGTGAGCGCGAGCGAGATCCGTAATCTGCCGGTTCAGACCATCAGCGAGGTGCTTCAGCAGCAGGCCGGAGTCAACACCGAGAACGATCAGATCCACGTGCGCGGCGGTCGATCGGACGAGACGGTGTTCGTCGTGAACGGCGTCGCCAATCGCGATCTGGTGACCGGACAGTCGACCGCCGGCCAGTTGAATGCGCGGTCGGTGGCCGAGGTGAACGTCGCGACCGGCGCCTACGACGTCCGATACGGCAACGCGCTGTCCGGGATCGTCGAGGTCAAGCTCAAGCAGGGCGGGGATGCGTTCTCAGGCGGCGTCACGACCTCGAGCGGCAGCTACGGAGGCCGCGCGTTTCAGGTCGTGGCGGGCGGACCCGATCCGATCCTCCGGCCGCTCAGCCGGCTGGTCGGTCTCAAGCTGCCGGGTCAGCTGTCGTCGATCGTCGACGTCTCGGGCTCGCTCTACGATACCCGCTACTACAACCTGGGCGGTGAGCCGGTCGGCCTGTTCGAGCGCGTGTTCGAGCCCGGCACGCGCGCGCGACTGCGATCGAGCTACGAAGACTCGTTCCTCGGCAAGAAGTTTCGCTATGGCGACTTCTTCACGCCTTCGAGCGACAACCGCTGGGCGGCGCGCTACGGACTCACCTGGAAGCCGAACACGCGCGACCGCGTCAACCTGGACTACTCCAAGCGCATTGCGATCGATCAGGGCTTCAGCCGCACGTTCATCACCGCACAGGGCGACCAGGCCGACCCCGCCTATCCGTGGCAGTGGGCGCATCGAATCGAGCACGCGGGCACGATCTTCGAAGACAACGTGCAGTCGGCGTTGCAGTGGCGCCGTACGCTGTCGACCACCGGGTTCTTCGAGACCCAGTTCTCGCGCTACTTCTCGGCCCAGCGGCGCGACGTGCTGGCGAAGAACTGGCTGCAGTACGAGGAGCCCGACGACCTGGCGCTCCCCGACCCGTCGCAGCGCGAGGACTACTTTCGCGACAGCGGCGATGACAACGTGTGGCAGGACCGCCGCAGCGATATCTGGGGCCTCCAGATGAGCCTCGTGCAGCGTCAGCGCCGGCACGAGCTCGAGATCGGTCTCGAGCACCAGGCCCAGAGCGTTCAGTACCTCACGATCGAGGATCCGTGGGTGTTCGACTCGAACGGCCTCGGCAGCTCGCACGACCTCTGGAAGGTGCATCCGTGGGTCGGCAATCTGTATCTGCGCGACCGCCTCGAGTACGAGGGCTTCACCGCCAACATCGGCATGCGCCTCGACTACTGGTTCCTGGGTCGCGAAGCGGAGCGCGCCGTCGCAGACACCTCGAACCCGAACATCAGCCCCGAGACCCGCCAGTCGTTCTACGACGACACGCGCGGCTTCTTCGGCCGCCGCTACAAATCGGTGATCTCGCCCCGCATCATCGTGGCGCATCCGATCACCGAGAACAGCAGCTTCTTCTTCAACTACGGACGCTTCACGCAGCTGCCTTCGTATCGCTACGTGTATTCCAAGCTCAGCTCGATTTCGAGCGAGGCGTTCCCGCTGCTCGGCAACCCGAACCTGAACCCGCAGGTGTCGGTGAACTACGAGCTGGGAGCCAAGCACCAGTTCCTGCCGACCGCAGCGATCAACGCGACGTTCTTCGTGAAGGACGTCTATGACTATCCGGTCGCGACCTCGTTCCTGCGCGAGCAGGGCGATACGCTGGTGGACATCTTCGTGTATCTGAATGGTCATTTCGCCCGCTCGAAGGGCTTCGAGATCGAGCTCGAGAAGCGCCGAAGCAATCACTGGTCGGGCAAGCTCTCGTACACGTTCCAGCAGACCAAGGGAAAGAGCAGCGATCCGAACGAGCAGAAGATCGTCGAGCAGAACGGCGGTGATGCGGCGGAGACGCGGCTGTCGGAGACGTTCGTGCGCTGGAATCGGCCGCACAAGCTGTCGGCGAGCTTCGACATGCGCTTCGATCAGGAGACGCCCCGGCTGCTCGCCTGGATGCAGCAGTCGGGACTCAACCTGTTCCTGCAGGGCCAGTCGGGTCGCCCGTTCACGCCGATCAACGAGCTCGGCGAGCCTTCGGCGGAGCCGTTCTCCAAGAATGCGCTGTTCCAAACCACCGTCGACATGCGCTTCAACCGCTGGTTCAAGCTCGGAACGCGACGCCTCGACGTGAGCGTGGCGGCAACGAACGTCTTCAGCAATCGCCTCGTCTACCGCGTCGACCGGGTCACCGGGCACGGGCGTGTGTGGGGGGTCGGGGAGTACGATCCCGAGGTGTTCGACGTCGACGAGAACACCTTCATCTCGGAAGTGCTGGACCCCTCGAACTACGGCGGCGGACGCCAGTGGAGGCTGTCGCTCGACTATGACTTCTAGCCTTCGCCGCGCCGCGATCTCGATCGCGTTGTTGCTCGCAGTCTCCGTGCTGGCGCCCGAAGCGCGCGCCCAGTTCACGTTCGGAGATCAGCGGGTCGGGACCTCGTCCGGCACGTTCCTCCGCATCGGCGTCGGTGCGCGCGCCGTGGGGCTCGGCGAGTCGTTCGTCGCAGTCGCGAACGACCCGACCGCGATCTACTGGAATCCCGCCGGCATCGCCTCGATGCAGCGCACCGAGTTCGCGATCTCTCACGCGTCGTGGCCGGCCGACATCCAGTACGAGCACGCGGTGCTGGTGATGCCGGTCGCGCGGCTCGGTGGCTCGATCGGACTGCAGTTCGGCGCGCTCTCGACCGAGATCGACGAGACCACCGAACTGCGGCCGTTCGGAACCGGTCGTACCTACTTCTTCTCCGATATGGTGGTCGGTGCGGTGTTCGCGCGGCGATGGACCGACAAGCTGCTGGTCGGCGCGGGGCTCAAGTACGTGCGCGAGGATCTCGGCGCCGACGTGGGCGGGCCGGTCACGTCCGCGGTGCTGGTCGACATCGGCTCGATCTACTACCTCGGCTACGGCAGCGTGCGCATCGCGACCGCGCTCAGCAATTTCGGCTCGGAGCTTCGGCCACGCGGTGATGGCGACGGCGGCAGTTTCGTTTCGCCGGTGACGGGCGAGGTGCGGCGCTACGACGGTTTCGATCCGCCCCTGATGTTCCGCTACGGCGTGGCGTTCGAGCCGATCGAGAATTCGCAGCAGCGGCTCACCACGGCCCTCGAAGTGAATCAGCCCGCGGACGACGCACAGATCGTGAAGGCCGGGCTCGAGTGGGTGTGGATGCGCCGCATGTCGCTGAGAACCGGGTACAACTTCAACGCCGACGAACTGAAGTTCTCGGCCGGCGCTGGAGTGGTGGCGGAGATCGGCGCGGCGAAGGCGAATGTCGACTACGCATTCACCGAGGGTGGCGCGCTCGGCTCGATCCATCGTGTCTCGCTCGGGTGGAGGTTCTGATGCGCGCGCTCGTGCTTCCACGCCTCGCGGCAATCGTCGCGGTGGCCGCACTGACCGGGTGCGGCTCCCAGTTCGAGCTGCCGACCGAAGCGCGCACCGGACGCACCATTCCGCCCGACGGCAGCTACCAGATGCTCGCGACCTGGACCGGCATGGACGGCATCCAGGACATCCTGCTCACCCAGGGCAGCGGTTCGCAGCTGTTCCTGCTGTTCAACACCGGAGGCGCCGGCACGACCCCACGCGGCAGCGTGCGCGAGTATTCGCGCACCACCGGGCTCGCGGTCGACCAGCCGTTTCCAGGCTTGTTCAACCCGGTCGCGCTGTGCGTCGGCAACAATGGTCGCAGCGTCGGCAACAACGCCGTGTTCGTGCTCGACCAGGGCGATACCTGCCTGGCGCGACTCAATCCGGCAACGCAGTCGTGCGACACCACCGGTCGATGGGGTCAGCGCATCACCCAGCTCCAGTATTTCTGGCGCGTCTCCGAGCACGATCTGTTCGGTGCCGCACAGGGCGGATTCACCGACACCACGATGTCGTTCGTGCAGGGCATCACGGCCGACGACCGCGGCGGCGTCTATATCAGCGGGCTCGCAGTGATCCTGCTTCCGACCACCGACCCGCGCTTGCTCGAGCGCACCTTCGAGTTCCGCGTTCATCGCTACGTGCGGGGTCTGCGAAGCGACGGAACGTCCGACCCGAGCGTGCTGCCACTGGGCTCGTGGCATCGCGACACCGAATTCGAGATCCGCCAGGGCACCGGCGTCGGATCTGTGGTCGAGCCCCGCGGCATCCACTGGAGCGGCACTGCCGGTCCCGCCTTGTTCGTGGCTGACCTCGGAAATTTCAGGGCCGAAAAAGTGCGCGACGGCACCACCCCGCTCGGGACCGATCGCTACTACCACACCACGGACTTCTTCGGAGCCCCCGCACTGACCGAGCCGGTTGACGTGACGGCCGAGCCGACCGGATTCTTCTTCGTCGCCGATGCCGGCGGACAGGTGCTTCGCTACGAGGACGCAACGCGAAGCTACGTGCAGCGCGTCGACGTGGAACCGAATGCCTACGGCCTTCCGCTCGTGCGGCCGGTCGCGGTCGGTGCCGACGGAGACCTGGCTTACGTCGCGGATCGCGGCGCCGGACAGGTCATCCGCTATCGGAGGCGCTCGTGATGCGTTCGGTTCGACTTCTCGCACTCGCATCCTGCGTGGTTGCGGCGCTGCAGGCCCCGTCGCATGCCGCCGAGCGTGGCGCGGCGGACCGCGTCGCCACTCCGCCGCCCTTCGCGCGCGCCGCCGAAGTGCTCGCGAGCGACTCGATCGCCTACCGCGCCCGGGTCATGGACGGCAATCTGGTCGGCGTCACCATCACGAATTACGGCTTCATCGGAAACAACTTCATTTCGCGCGCGCCGTCGCTTGAGTACCCGCTCGGCGCCGGTTACGAACATCTGGTGCGCGGCGGGCTCTGGATCGGCGCGATCGCACGCGACGATGTCGGGGTGTTCACCGGCGTTTCGACCGCCGCGGTCGACGGCGCGCAGGGCACCGCGAGTCAGGGTGCGACCGAGTTCACGCCGGCCGGCAATGCGCTTCAGGTGCGATCGTCGCTGCTGGCGAACGACAACTACAACCCGGCTGCGGTGAGCGAGCTGGATGTCATCTCGACGTTCAGCGATCGACCGGCCAAGCGTGCGGACAACAATTCCGAGGACCACCGGCCGATGGGCCTGATCGTGCGGCAGGAGAACTACTCGTGGTCGTTCTCCCAGTACCAGCACGTCAACATCTTCCACTACACGATCCGCAACGACGGCCCGCCGCTCAAGGACGTGTGGGTTGGGCTCTATGGCGAATTCGCGAGTGGTTCCAAGAAGGACGCCGCGGTGTGGCCGCCGAGCGGCTGGTTCCGCAAGAAGTGGCTGGCCGTCGACGACACGCTCACGGTCGCGCGCGGTGACACCATCCGGGCGATCCCGCCGATGATGCGCGAGCACTACTGCACGCGGCTCCCGATTCCGGACGCCTGCGAGCTCGAGCGCGCGCCCTACTGGGTGGGTGCCAAGCTGCTGGGCTGGAAGGCAAGTGCCGCGGACACGGTCGCCATCAAGCGCTACACGTTCTCGGGCTGGGACTACCAGCCGTTCAGCAACCTCCGCAACGAGGACGTCGAGAAGTACGGGCTGATCAGCACCGGAGTGCTGCAGCCGGTCGCCGGTGACTCGCTGCAGCCCGGCGGCGATCCGGTCACGTTGTTCGCGGTCGGCCCGTTCAGCCAGATCGATCCGGGCGACAGCATCGTGGTGGACTTCGCCCTGGTCGGCGGTGCCGAGGTCGCGGACATCCAGGAACACGCGCGCTTCGCGCAGGATGCGTTCGACAACAACTACGTCATTCCGATCCCGCCGCCGCCGCCGAACATCAAGGTGGTCGCGCGCCACGAGGCGCTGGACGTGTACTGGGACGACACCTCCGAGCTGGCGATCGATCCGACCAGTCCGGTGCCGCAGGATTTCGAGGGCTATCGGTTGTACCTGGGCGACGAACGGCTCGAACTGAATCGCATCGGGGAGTGGGACAAGACCACCGCGCCGCACGACACCACGGGTTTCAACACCGGCTTCGCTGCGATTCGCCGCGACACGGTGATCGACGGGCGCACTTACCGCTATCGCTACCAGATCCCGAATCTGCGCGACGGCTTCAAGTACTTCGTGTCGGTCACGGCGTTCGACCTCGGCAACGTTCGCATCAGCTCGCTCGAGAGCGGCATCAGCCGCAACAACAAGTTTCTGGCGATCCCGAGCCCGGCGCCCGGCGAACAGGTGGCGGGCGACAAGGTCACGGTGTTCCCGAATCCCTATCGCGTCGAGGCGCGTTGGGACCAGGGGCAGCTGGTTCGCGATCACTATCTGTGGTTCGCCAACTTGCCGCCGACCGCGTCGATCAAGATCTACACCCTGGCCGGTGACCTGGTATTCGAGACCGACTTCAACGGCGCGTCCTATCGCGGCACCGACGCACGCGGAGTGTTCGACCCGCGTCGGGAACTGGACGTGCAGGACATTCGACTGTCGGGTCGCAGCTATGCCTGGAACCTGATCACGCGACAGGGACAGGCGGCCGCGACCGGGCTCTACATGTACTCGGTCGAAGACAAGCAGACCGGCGAGCGACAGCTCGGCAAGTTCCTGATCGTGAAGTCCGATCGGGAGGGGTTCTGATGCCGCGTTCGACGGTGGCGAGGCTCGCGCACTCGGCGGTGCTCGCGGTCGTGCTCGCGCTCGGTGCCTGCTCTCCAGCGACCACGTTGTCGCCGAACGTATCGCCCGAGACCACGCTATTCGTGCAGTTCGATCCGAACGACGGCGTGCCGCACGAGGTCGTCTACGACGTGCATCTGTACTGGCTCGGGCTCGACTCGGACGGCTTCGTCGAAGCGTACGAGTATCGGTTGCTCGACCCGGCGCGGCCGGCCGATTCGGCCTGGGTCCGCACCGCCGATACCGATCGCCAGATCGCGGTGCCGACTCCGACCGGCGTTTCGACGCCGCGCTTCGAAGTGCGGGCGATCGACGATCAGGGCGCGCTCGATCCGACGCCGGCCTCGCAGCAGTTCTCGTTCACGAACGAGGCGCCGACCGTTCGCATCACCAACGCGCTTCGCAGCATCGACAGCAGCTACGCAGCGGTGACCGTGAACTGGAACGGAGTCGATCCCGACGGTGCGGCAAGTCGGCTGCAGTATCGACTGTGGCTCGACGGCAACGAGGCGAACGCGCGGGTGCTTCAGGGCAACGGGTTCTCGCTCCCGAGTGCCGACTTCCTGCAGGGCGGCGCCTACCGCTCGGGCCCGCGTCGCCTGTACCTGCAGGCGATCGACGCCGGCGGGCGGGCGAGCACCATCGACAGCATGTCGTGGTACGTGCGGCGCCCGGTGCCGGACACGCTGCGGCAGCGTGGGAGAGTGCTCCTGATCGATGACGTGCCGGGAGCCGGCGTCGCCCAGTCGGTCACCGATTCGCTGTGGGTGAACGCGCTCGCTCGCAACCTGGCACCCGGTTCGTTCGAGCTGCTGCGACTCGAGTTCACCAATCCCTTCCGCTCCGCCATCGATCTGGAGCGCGTCTTCAGCCTGTACGACGCGGTGTTCTGGTATCGCGGCTTCGCGACCATCACCACGCCCTCGACCGTGATTCAGCAATACCAGAGCGGCATCGAAGCCTACCTCGACGCCGGCGGGACCTTCCTGTTCGAGGGCTTCGCGAGCGTGGTGGGCGAAGGTGCGGCCGGCTGCTTCTCGCCCGCGTTTCTCACCGACTACCTGGATTGCGACTCGTTGCTGGTGCACCCGACCGGTCAGGGGACGGGCGGTGCCGCCGACTGGGGGATTTCGGTCGGCAAGGTGCTGAACAGCTCGATCTACAACGCGGTGCTGCGCCAGACGCAGAACTACGCCGGCCTCCGTGCCTTCGCGGTCCGCGATACGAACCATGTCGCGGTCTGGGCTCGGCTCGGAACCCTTTCGCAACCCCACACCGTCGATCTTCCGGTCGGAGTGCGGGCGCCGCAGCCCGCGGGCGGGCAGGCGATCCTGATCTCGACCGCGCTGCGAGGCGCCAGCGGCGGCAATCAGGGCGACGCGGCGCGATTCCTGGACGCCCTGATCGCCCAATTGCCACCGCCGCGACCGCAGCGTGGCTCCGCACGCCGCGGGCGGCCGTAGCAAGTCCTGCAATCGCTTCCGGCCGGGACGGTCCGGTTCGGAGTCGGGAGTTTCCTCGGAATCCTTGAGCGCGGGAGGCGTCACTGGTAGCCTTTTACCACGTCCTGACAAGGGCATCCTTCCCGCGACGAACCTGAGCGGTTTTGCTGATCGCATCGTGCCTGACAACCAAGGAGGCTTCAGCCCCGCTCCGCCGCATTTCCCTCGTTCATTCGCCCCGCCCGAATCGAGCTCGCTCGTACGCGAGCGCCCTCGATTCACTCGTCCATCACGCTAGCGAGGTCTTCCATGAAGCGAATTCTCACCCTCATCGCGAGCACGGTCAGCCTGCTGCTGGTCGCCATGCTCGCCTCGGCGACGCAGTTTCCGCCCGGCCCCGACGGCCCGGGTGGTGCGTGCGAGGACTCGGTGGTGATCCGTCAGATCCAGGACACCACCTTCACGTGCGCGGCGGCGTCCGGCGACACGCTGGCCGGCGTGACCGGCACCGTCACCGCCTTCGACAAGGACTTCTCGCCGTTCGCATTCTGGATTCAGACCAGCACGGCGGGACCGTGGCAGGGCGTTCAGGTCTTCACCGGTTCTTTCAACTACTTCAGCACGGTGACGCCGGAGTCGCCCGGGCTTTCGAACGGCGGGCTGGTGCTCGGAAGCCAGGTGCGCGTGAGCGGTCGCAAGCTCGAGTTCACCGGCCCGTTCACCGAGCTGACCGACTACGACAATGGACAGGGCACCAACGACATCGTCATCTTCGAGACCGGAACCGCAGCGGTGCCGGGCTACTATGTCGGTGACGTCGATCAGTTCAACTGGGTGCCCGCACTCGCCACCAACGGCGAGCCGTACGAAGGCATGCTGGTCAAGCTCCGTGGACCGCTGGTGGTGGGCCGTATTGCCGGTCTCGGCGTCGGCTCGCGCACCATGCTCGTGTCGCACGCTTCGTTCCCCGGCGACACCGCGGCACTCGACGGCTTCTCGCTCTCGAATATTCCGGCGCTCGCCGTCGGTACCGTGATCGACTCGGCTCAGGGTGTCATGCACCAGGCGGTCATCAGCGGAGTCTCCTCGTACCGCATCCTGATGCGCGGCTCCGAGGACCTGTTCGCCTCGGCCCCGCCAACCCTGGTGGACGCGTATCCGATCGAGGACAACATCATCCGTCTGCAGTTCGATCGTGATCTGAATCAGGCGAGTGCCGACAGTGTGCAGAAGTACTCGCTCGCCTCGTTCGGAACCATCAACTCGGCAACGCTCGAAGGCGGATCCGGCAAGTTCGTTCAGCTCAATGTCTCGAACGGACTCTTCGATGGAGACGCGGAGACGGTGACTGCCAGCGATATCCGCTCGGCCGCGGGCCTCAAGATGCCGGCACCTCAGTCGCGCAGCTTCGCGAACGGCGTGATGTCGCTTCGCACGCTCCAGCTGCCGGACGCAGCCGGGCTCGGCGGCGCTCCGTGTGCCGATCGCTCGCGCTTCGCCCTCGCCACCGGCGGCTCCGGTACGCGCATTTCCTATCGCGGTACCGTGGTCGCGGCCTTCGGAACGGTCTACTACCTCGCCGACGAGGACAACGTGAACCTGCGTTCGGCCATGCCGGTGTTCGCTCCGCCGTCACCGCTCACGGTCGGTCGCCGTTACCTGATCGCGGGACAGCTGCAGGAGTTCAACGGCATCAGCACGAGCGTCCCGGGCGGGCTGACCGAAGGCGTCACCACCGTGTACCTGAAGGACGAGGGTGTCGGCGTGATTCCGACTCCGCGCACTCAGACGATCGCGGTCCTCAGCGACACCACCTGCGATGTGGCGCAGTCGCTCACCAATGGCGAGGACTACGAAGGCATGCTGGTGCGCGTGCAGTACGCGCGGATCACCGAGGACCGGCTCCCGGGCGAAGGCTTCTTCATCGCCGGGCCGGCACCCGGGTTCGCGGACACGATGCTGGTCTCGAACCAGAGCAGCTCGTACGCGTTCGATCCGGATTCGGCTCACACCGTCACCGTCACCGGATTGCTGAACTACCGCGAAGGCACGCGGCCGTTCCGCATCTCGCCGCGCAACGATGCGGACATCGCCGATCACGGCCTCAACGTCGGCGTGGGCGCCGGAGAAGTGCAGCAGCTGCGCTTCGCCGTCGGCCCGAACCCGTCGCGTAACCCGCGTCTCACGTTCGCGCTGCCGAAGGGCACGAACGTCGACATCGGCGTCTTCGACGTCTCGGGTCGTCGTGTGGGCGAGATCTTCAAGGGTTACCTGCCGGCGGGCACCTACCAGCGTGACTGGAACCGCTCGGGCAAGAACGCGCTCGGCGCCGGGATGTACTTCCTGCGACTCAAGACCGACGACGCGTCGCAGATCGCGCGCGCCGTGTTGCTGCAGTAGTTCGAAACCGCTTCTCCACACGGCCGGGCCCCTACGGGAGCCCGGCCGTCGTGTTTGTCGGTCCCACGGCCGCTCCCTATAATCCGCGCGTTTCGCCGCCTGAACGCGGGGCCCGGCAATTGCGGCCCTGGTCACGACCTTCCGGAGGATGAACCTGCCCGCGACCACCGATCGGAACCGCGATGCCCGCACCGTGCGCGACTCCGCGACCGAGATGACGCAGCTGGTCCTGCCCCAGCACGCGAACGTGCACGGCACGCTGCTCGGCGGAACGGTCATGCACTGGATCGACCTGGCGGCGGCGGTGGTGGCCAACCGACACTCGCGTCGCCCGGTGGTGACCGCGGCATTCGACGAGATGTCGTTCGAAGCGCCGATCAACATCGGGCAGCTGGCACTGATTCACGCACACATCACGCTGGTGGACCGCAGCAGCATGGAGATCCGGGTGGACGTCGAGTCGGAGGATCTGTTGAGCGGGGAGCGGCGTCACACGGCCACCGCGTTCGTCACCTTCGTGGCGCTCGATCCGGTGACCCATCGGCCGGCACCGGTGCCGACACTGACACTCGAGAGCGATGACGAACGCGCCGAGCACGCGCGCGCACAGGAACGCCGCAGACTCAGGCTCGCACGCCGCCAGGCCGCGCGCGCGGGCGCCTAGACTCGACACGATCGCTCTCGCACACGAGAGCCGGAGGAACCGCAATGGCGATCTCGATCGTCGTCCCGCAGCTCGGTGAAAGCGTCGCCGAGGGGACGGTCTCGCGCTGGCTCAAGAACGCCGGTGACCGCGTACGTAAGGAAGAGCCGCTGGTCGAGATCCAGACCGACAAGATCAACGTCGAGATCCCGTCACCGGCCGATGGCGTGCTGAGCGAGATCCTGATCAAGGAAGGCACGACGGTGTTGGTGGGGACCGAGATCGCGCGGCTGAGCGGCGGCGAAGAGGCCGCGGCGCCCGCGAAACCCGCGGCGGCCGTCGCGAGTGCGAGCGC
>JABFRW010000193.1 GCA_013140805.1 Candidatus Eisenbacteria bacterium | reverse complement strand
GTTGCGCCCTCCGCGATCCACGCGCGCAGAATCGGAACATGCGGCGCGGCGATCGCCGCGGCGGGCTCCCCGGTCATGGCGTGGCTCCGAGCTCCGCGAGGGGCGCGGGCGATTCCGACTCGAACAGCAATCGACAGGTCTGAGCATGAATGCGAACAACATCCGCCAGGTCGCTGGCGTAGCCGCCGCCGAGCGTGATCACCACCGGGATGCCGCGCGCGCGACAGCCCTCGATGACCATGCGGTCGCGACGCTTGAGGCCCTCGAAGGTGAGGCGCAGAGCGCCGAGCGGATCGGCGTGGAACGGATCCGCTCCGGCCTGCAGCAGCACGAGCTCCGGACGATGAGCCCATACCTCCGCGAGCCCGCGCTGGAGCGCTTCGAGATACGGTTCGTCACCGGTCTCGTCGTCGAGTCCGATGTCGAGGTCGCTGCGCTCCTTGTCGGGATAGAGCCGCTCCTGGTGAATCGAGAACGTGAACACCTCGGGCTCATCGCGAAAGAGGTGCGCCGTGCCATTGCCCTGATGCAGATCGACGTCGACCACCGCGGCGCGCACGATGCGCCGTTCGCTTCTCAGCGCCTGGATCGCGATCGCCAGGTCATTGAGGTAGCAGAACCCTTCGGCCCGTTCGGCGAACGCGTGATGAAAGCCTCCACCCAGGTTCGCGGCCGCGTCGCATTCGAGCGCCATGCGGGCCGCGAGCAGGGTGCCGCCGGCCATCCATGCGTAAGCATTCGCGATCTCTTCAGTGAGCGGCATCTCGGCATCCGAAGTCCGCCACGTCATGCGGGCCGCGAACAGATCGTCGAGGTACTCGGGCGCGTGCACTCGCTCGAGCGTCGCCCGGTCCGCAGCCTGCGGGGTCACGATCTCGTGATCCGCGATCGCGCCGGACTCGATCAGGGAGTCGCGTACCCGCTGGAATTTACTCATCGGAAACACATGCGGGCCGATGTCGCAGTGGTATCCGGGGGCGTGAATCACGGCGGCGCGAGCGGTCATGGAACGCGATGGTGCCATCCCTCAGGACGGGTGCCAAGGCGGCACCGAGTCCGCTACACTCTTGCCCCGGTCGCCGACCCGACCGACCCGCTCCCACGACTCGTTCAGGAGAATCCCGTGTTCCGTTTGCTGCCCGCTGCCGTCTCCACTCCCGCCCATCGCCGGATCCTTCCGGCGTTCGCGGCCCTTGCGACCGCTGTTTTCACGGGCCTGGCGAGCTTCGGCGCCACGTCTCACGCTGCCGACGAGGTGCCGCTCGACACGCTGTTCGCGCGCGCCGCGACCCCGACCTCGCTGCGCGCGACGCTCGCGGCGTGGGGCGAGGAGCGCGCGACCACCGAGCCCGAAGCCTCGGGCGAAGCGTGGTACTGGATCGGCGAGAGCTACTACCGGCAGAGCCAGCCGGACAGCGCGATCCTCGCGTGGGAGCGCGCGTGGGCGCGCCGACGCGGCGGCCTCGAAGCCGACGCGCTGGTCGAAGCGCTGTTCGAGCGCAAGGGCGCAGACGATCTCGATCGCGCACACACCGTGGCGGCGGCGCGCGTGCCGCTGGCGCGCGCGAGCTCCGAAGTCGACCACGCGAATGCGCTGGGCCGGCTCGCCTGGTCTCTCGTCCAGCGCAGCCAGGCCGATTCGGCCGCCAAGATGTTTGCGCGCGCCGAGCGCCGGCTGCTGTCGCCCACCAATTCGATGCGCTGGATCTGGCAGCTTCGGATCGCGCACGCCGAACTCGCGCACGGAAACGTGCGACGCTCGCTCGACCTGGCGACGCCGGTCGCGGCGCGCAACCTGCTCAAGGACTTTGACGCGCTCGACCTGCTCGCCGACGCGACGCCGGGCGGTGCATCGCGCGCCGCGCCGCTGATTCGAAACGAAATGCGGTTGTTGATCGAAGAGCGTGCCGGGCTGGTGGCCGCGATGAAGGGTTCCGAGGTGTGGTTCCCGAGTGCCGACGGCGAGCCGCTGAGCGGCATCGTGATCGCCCCTGAAGGCCGCGGGCGGGCGCGAGCCGCGGTCGCGTTCGTCGGGACCAACGAGAGCTTCGATGCCTGGGACAGCCTCGCAACCGCACTTCGGCACGCCGGGGTCGCGCTCATCCTGGTGGAGCCGCGGGGCACCGGAAGCTCTCGCACCAAGCAGTTCCCGTCACCCGAATCGTGGCGAGGGTTCGAGGATCAGCTCGAGCGTGAAACCGGCCGCGAGGCGCGCGCGGCGCTGCGGGCGCTGGCACTCGCGACGCCGGTCGACACCTCGCGCTTCCTGGTGCTGGCGGCCGGCGAGATGGTCGGCTGCGCGATCGAGGCGGCCCGCGCGGACTCACGCGTGCTCGCGCTGATGCTGACGAGCCCCGATCCCTCGCCGGTCGCGCGCGGGCGCGTGCTCGCCGAGCTCGGCGCGGTACGTCCTCCGGTCTTCATCGAGGTGGTCTCGACCGATCTCAATCTCTACTTCATGAACGTCGCGGACCTGTTCCTGCACGCCGCCAACGAATCCGCTTCGCGTAGCGCCGACTCGCGCCACATGGGTCCCGGCGTGATGGTGTTCCGCAATGACCCCGAGGCGTTCCCGCGCTTCAAGCGGTGGCTGGACGAGACCTGGAAGCTTCCGCCGCGGAGCGCGACTCCACGAAAACGACCGCGCTGAGGATCAGTGCCGCGCCGAGCCACCAGCGCGGCACGAAGCGCTCGCCGCCGAGCGTCAGCGCCACTACCAGCGCGAACACCGGTTCGAGTGCGAACAGGAGGGCGATGCGTCCCGGCGGCAGCGAGCGCTGCGCCCAGATCTGGAGCAGCGGCGCGATGGTGCTGCCGGCCACCGCCAGATAGGCGAAGCGCAGCCAGCCGTCGGAGCCGAGCCCGCGCAGTGCGGTCGGCAGGTCACCCGAGAACGGCACCAGCAGCACCGCGATGGTGAGTGCCTGCACGGCCGCCAGCTCGAGCGGCTCGACGCGGTGCCCGAAGCGCGCGACCACCACGATCTGGAGCGGGAACACCAGCGCTCCGACGATCGTCACCAGCTCGCCGCGGCCGATCGAAAGCGTGCGATCGAGCGAGAGCAGCGCCGCTCCGACGAGCGCCACGCCGATGCCGGTCAGCAGCACCCCGCCGGGCCGCTGACGCAGCAGCAGCCACGCCCAGAACGCAGCGGCGAGGGTGCCGGCGCAGGTCAGAAACGCCGAGGTGCCGGCCGAGGTGTCGAGTAACCCGACCGCCTGCAGCGTGAAGCTCGCGACCAGCAGCACACCGCCCAGCGCCCCGGCCCCCCACGCCGCGCGCGACGGCCAGCGTCGCCGCGCCGCCAGCAACACCGCGCAGATCAGCGACGCGACGCTGAAGCGCGCGCACACCAGCGCCGCCGGTGCGAGGTCGTGCACGATGTCGCGAATCGCCACGAACGTGCCGCCCCACAGCAGCGTCGCGAGCACCATGGCGAGCAGCGCACCCTGTTCGGCGCCGCGTGCCCGCTCCACGCTCACGTGCGAGACCGCCGCCGTTTGCCGCGGTCACGCGACAGCTCGAACGACAGGCTCTCGAACTCGACCGCCATGTCGACGGTGCGGAGTGCCACGTGATCCGGCACCCGCAGCTTTCGCGGCGCGAAGTTGAGGATTCCCCGCACGCCGGCCGCGACCAGCAGATCCGCGACTTCCTGTGCGGCCGCGAGCGGGGTCGCGATCACGCCCATGTCGAACGGCTCCGCACGCGCGGCCGCCGGCAGGTCGGCGATGTCGCGCACCACGAGTCGGCCGAAGCGCTGGCCGACCCGCGTGGTGTCGCGGTCGAACGCCGCCACCAGGTCGAAACCCTGCTGCTCGAAGCCGCGGTACGACAGCAGCGCCGACCCGATGTTGCCGCTACCGACCAGCACCACCCGCCAGCGATGGTCCATGCCGAGGATGGTGCGGATCTGCTCGCGCAGATGCGCCACGTTGTAGCCGAGCCCTCGACGCCCGAACGATCCGAACACCGACAGGTCCTTGCGCACCTGCGCCGACGTGATGCCCTCACGTTCGGCGAGGCGGTGCGAAGAGATCAGTCGCTTGCCTTCGGACTCGACTTCCTCCAGGACCCGGTAGTAGTGCGACAGGCGCCGGATCGTGGACTCGGAAACTCGGCTCATCTCGCGATCAGGGCGTGTCGGCCTCTCCCTCGGAGGTCTCGGGCGCATCGTTCGTCGCCTCGGGGACTTCATCCGGCATGGCGCCTGACTCGCCGATCACGGCTTCGGGGGCGCCATTTTCTTCTTCGCTCACCACGCGGGTGACGCCGCCGACCCGGTCGGGCAGCAGCTCGCCTTCGGGAGTATCGAGGTTGACGAGCCGTACGCCCTGCGTATTGCGGCCGATCACCGAGATGCCCTTCACCGGCATGCGAATCAACTGGCCCTGGCGCGTGATGATCATGAGTTCGTCGCCGTCCACCACTTCCTTGACCGCCACCACCTGCCCGTTCCGTTCGTTGGTCTTGATCGTGATGATGCCCTTGCCGCCGCGATGCGAAACTCGATACTCGGAGATTTCGCTGCGCTTGCCGTAGCCGTGCTCGGTCACGGCGAGCAGCGTCGCCTGGCGCTTCACGCCGACCATGCTGACGACCTCGTCCTCGGCGTCGTCGAGCGTGACCGCTTTGACGCCGTAGGCCGTACGTCCCATGGCGCGAACCTCGTTCTCGTGGAAGCGGATCGCGAGCCCCTTGCGCTTGGCGAGGATCAGGTCCTGCGAGCCGTCGGTGATGATCGCCTCGATCAGCGCGTCGCCGTCTTCGAGCAGCACCGCGTTGATACCGGCTTTTCGGACGTTGCCGTAGGCGGACAACACGGTCTTCTTGATGAGGCCCTTGCGGGTCGCACACACCAGGAAGTGCTGATCGTCGAAGTCGCGGACCGCGACCACCGCCTGCACGCGTTCGTCACGCCCCAGCCCTTCGAGGTGGTTGACGAGCGGGCGCCCGCGCGCGACTCGGCCGGCCTGTTCGACCTCGTGCACCTTGAGCCAGTAGCAGCGCCCGCGCTCGGTGAGGAACAGCAGGAAGCTGTGCGTGCCGGCCACGAACAGGTGCTCGATGTAGTCCTCTTCCTTGGTGCGCGCACCGATCACGCCCTTGCCGCCACGGCGCTGCGAGCGATACGCGCTGATCTCCTGCCGCTTGATGTAGCCGGCGTGCGAGATCGTGATCACCATGTCCTTCTGCTCGATCGTGTCCTCGAACGTGATCTCGCCTTCTTCGGCCGCGATCTCGGTGCGGCGCTCGTCGCCATGCCGCTCCTTCAGGCGCCGCGCCTCGTCCGAAATGATGCTGAGGATCTTCTTCGGGCTCGAGAGGATGCTGCGCAGCTGCTCGATGAGCTTGAGCAGCTCGAGGTACTCCTCTTCGATCTTCTTGCGCTCGAGGCCGGTGAGGCGCGAGAGCCGCATCTCGAGGATCGCGCTGGCCTGGATCTCGGTGAGCTGAAAGCGGCTCATGAGTCCTTCGCGCGCGGTTTCGGTGTCCTTGGAGGCACGGATCAGGGCGATCACTTCGTCGAGGTGATCGAGCGCGATCTTCAGACCCTCGAGGATGTGCGCGCGGCGCTCGGCTTCGGCAAGATCGAACTCGGTCCGCCGGCGCACGACTTCCTGCCGGTGCCGCACGTACTGATCGATCAGCACGCGCAACTCCAGCACCTGCGGTCGCTGGTCGACCAGCGCGAGCATGATCGCCCCGAACGTGCTCTGGAGCGGCGAGTGCACGAACAGCTGGTTCAGCACCACCTTGGGATTCGCGTCGTTCTTGAGCTCCACCACGATGCGCATGCCGTCGCGATCGGACTCGTCGCGCAGGTCACGGATGCCGGTGACCTTTCCGTCCTTCACCAGCTCCGCGATCTTCTCGAGCAGCGACGACTTGTTGACCTGGAACGGGATCTCGTTCACGACCAGGCTCATGCGGCCGGCCTTGCCCTCCTCGACCACCGCGCGTGCGCGCATCTTGATGAGGCCGCGCCCGGTCAGGTAGCAGTCGCGGATGCCCTGGGTGCCGTAGATGATGCCGCCGGTCGGAAAGTCGGGGCCCTTCACGATCTTCATGAGATCGAGCGTGGTGGCTTCGGGATGCTCGATCACGTGGCAGATCGCGTCGCACACCTCGCCGAGGTTGTGCGGCGGAACTTCGGTGGCCATGCCGACCGCGATACCGGAACACCCGTTGATGAGCAGGTTCGGCACCACGCCCGGGAGCACCACCGGTTCCTCGCGCGTTTCGTCGTAGTTGGAGCGGAAGTCGACGGTGTTCTTCTCGAGGTCCGCGAGCATCTCGGCCGCCAGCGGCGTGAGGCGCGCCTCGGTATAACGCATCGCTGCCGGGGCGTCGCCGTCGATCGAGCCGAAGTTGCCCTGGCCGTCGACCAGCGGGTAACGCATCACCCAGCTCTGCGCGAGCCGTACCAGCGTGGGGTACACGACCTGTTCGCCGTGCGGGTGGTAGTTACCCGAGGTGTCGCCGGCGATCTTCGCGCACTTGCGATAGCCGCGGCCCGGCATCAGGTTGAGGTCGTTCATCGCCACCAGGATGCGGCGCTGCGAAGGCTTGAGGCCGTCGCGCACGTCCGGCAGCGCACGCGAGACGATGACCGACATCGAGTAATCGATGTAGCTGGTCTTCATCTCGTTTTCGATGTTGACGTCGACGATCTTCGATCGGTCGTTGAGAGGCATCGTTTCCGTCCTGTGCGTTCGCCGTCACGCCCGCTGGGGGCGGCGGCCGGTCAGCGCGATCCTTCGCGCGTGCCGAGCCAGCGCCACTCCACCGCGGCGGTGATGTACCGTCCGGTGGCGTCGTTGAACAGCCGGTGATATCGAGCCGCGAGTCCGAGCGTGGTGCCGGGCACCAGCGCGCGTCCGATCGAGGCTCCAAGCGAGAATCCGGTCGAGCTGAGTCCCTGGAACACTTTGCCGCGAACGTCGTCTTCGATGCGGTAGTAGCCCCATCCGGCATCGGTGACGAGCTGCCATCCCGCCCGCGCCCACGGCCCCGCCTCGAGTCGCCAGGCGGCCCCGAACACGTCGCGGTGTCCGTCTTCGATCTGTCCGAGCGAGGCGCCGCTGCCGGGATCCGTCACCGTGACCACGCGCGAACCCATGTCGTGCGCATAGATCGAGAGACCGACCGCGATCGGAGCGCCGCCGAGCCCGCCAGGCGTGCGCGCCTCGAGCGGCCACACCAGCGCCGCGCCGAGTGCCGGGCCGCCGCCGTCGAAATCGGCACCGCTCACGAACGTCGCACCGCCGGCCTCGATCGCAAACGTCGGCGACGCGGTGGCCGCGGGCGTGAGCCCGGATACCGCGCAGACGCCGAGCGCGATCGTGGCCGCCGCGCGCGCCACCAGGCGCTTCATCAAATGTCCAGGTTACGCACGGCCAGCGCGTTCTCCTCGATGAACTGACGGCGCGGTTCGACGTGCTCGCCCATGAGGATCGTAAAGATGCGATCCGCCTCGGCGGCATCCGGAAGCTGCACCCGCAGCAACGTGCGCGTCTCGGGATTCATGGTGGTCTTCCACAGCTGGTCCGGGTTCATCTCGCCGAGGCCCTTGTAGCGCTGGACCATGACGTTCTTGCGGCCGACGCGCGTGAGCGCTTCGTCGCGCTCGCGGTCGTTGTAGCAGTAGATCTCGTCCTTGCCGTTCTTCACCATGTAGAGCGGCGGCTGCGCGATGTACACGTGCCCGTTGCTGACCAGCTCGCGCAGCTCGCGGAAGAAGAACGTCAGCAAGAGCGTACGGATGTGCGAACCGTCGACGTCGGCGTCCGTCATGATGATGATGCGGTGATAGCGCAGCCGGGTGATGTCGAACTCTTCCTTCACCCCCGCGCCCAGCGCGGTGATCATGCTGCGGATTTCCTCGTTCGCGAGGATCTTGTCGATGCGTGCCTTCTCGACGTTCAGGATCTTGCCGCGGATCGGGAGGATCGCCTGGAATCGCCGGTCGCGGCCCTGCTTGGCGGTACCGCCGGCCGAGTCGCCCTCGACGATGTAGATCTCGCAGTCCTGCGGATCGTCGAACGCGCAGTCGGCGAGCTTGCCGGGCAGCGAGCCGCCGTCGAGGATGGTCTTTCGGCGTGCCAGCTCGCGCGCCTTGCGCGCCGCTTCACGCGCGCGTGCGGCCGAGATCATCTTCTCGATGATCTTGCGCGCCACCGCGGGATTCTCCGCGAAGAACTCGCGCAGGCCGTCGCCCACGATGCTCTCGACGATGCCCTTCACTTCGCTGTTGCCGAGCTTGGTCTTGGTCTGGCCCTCGAACTGCGGGTTCGGCACCTTGACCGAGACCACCGCGGTGAGGCCCTCGCGCACGTCGTCGCCGGTCACGCCGACTTTCGCGTTCTTCATCATGCCTTCGCGCTCGGCGTAGTTCGTGAGCGTGCGCGTGAGCGCCGAGCGGAATCCGACCAGGTGGGTGCCGCCCTCGACCGTATTGATGTTGTTCACGAACGAGTGCACCGACTCGTTGTATCCGTCGTTGTACTGGAACGCGATCTCGGCGTTGATCTGATCGCGGTCGCGGCCGAAGTACACCGGTTTGCCGTGCAGCACTTCCTTGTTCTGATTGAGGTACTTCACGAACTCGACCAGCCCGCCCTTGTACATGAACTCGACGTTCTTGTCGGCGCGCTCGTCGATCAGCCGGATCGAGAGCCCGCTGTTGAGGAACGCCAGCTCCCGCATGCGTCCGGCCAGGATGTCCCACTGGTAGTTCGCTTCGGTGAAGATCTTGTTGTCGGGCTTGAAGCGCACCGTGGTGCCGGTTTCGCGGCCCTTGATCCGGGTGGTCGCGGGCTCGGAGGTCATCGGCCCGGTCGGCTTGCCGGCCGCGTAACGCTGGCGATAGGTCGTTCCGGCCTTGAGCACCTCGACTTCGCACCACTCCGAGAGCGCGTTGACGACCGAGACGCCGACGCCGTGCAGCCCGCCCGAGACCTTGTAGCTCTGGTCGTCGAACTTGCCGCCCGCGTGCAGCGTGGTCATCACGACTTCGAGCGCGGGCTTCTTCATGGTGGCGTGCATGTCGACGGGAATACCGCGCCCGTTGTCCTGCACCGTCACGGAGCCGTCGGTCAGCACGTTGATCGTGATCTCGGTGCAGAACCCGGCCAGCGCCTCGTCGACCGAGTTGTCGACCACCTCCCACACCAGATGGTGGAGGCCGCGCACACTGATGTCCCCGATGTACATCGCGGGGCGCTTGCGGACCGCTTCGAGTCCCTCGAGGACCTGAATGCTGGTCGCGTCGTAGTGATGGCCTTTGGCTTCCGCCGTCAACGTAGCGTCTCCTTCCGTCGGATTCACCGCTGGATCCCTCCGCGGCCGTGTGTGAATCGCAGATCCTTGACCGACGTGCCACCCAGTCGATGGTTCAGCCGCCGGACCAGATCGCGTTTGAGGAGCGCAAGCTCGTGTCGCCACGGCGCGCTCTCGACTTCGACGAGCAGCACGCCGTCGCGAAACGACACCGCGCGGGCGCGGCGCGCAATCGCTCCGCCGACCGCTTCCTCCCACTCCCCGACCGCGCGCCAGCCCGCCAGCTGCTCCGTCAGGCCGAGTCCCTGCAACAGACCCGGAAGCACGTCTCCGAGTCGTTCCATCAACTCGCCGCGTCCGGCAAGCGGAGCGGCATGATGAGACACAGCAGATCCTCGTCGGCCTCCGACAGCGCTCCGACCGGCTCGATGATGCCGGCGGCGAGCGCCGAACCGAGTCGCAGCGAGACCCGCTCGCTCGGGATGCATTTGAGCAGATCGAGCAGGTAGTTCGCGTTGTAGCCGATGTCGAGGTCCTCGCCCGCGTAGTCGGCCGCGATCGAGTGTTCGCCGGCGCCGAGCTCGGTCGCCGAGGTCACGCCGAGCTTTCCGTTGCGGAGCGAGAAGCGCACCTGGCGCGTGACGTTGTCCGCGTGCGAGGCGACGATGTCGACCGCTTCGAGCAGTTCGTCGCGCCGCACCGTGACGGTGCGCGGATTGTTCTTGGGGATCACCTGCTCGTAGTTCGGATACGGACCCTGCAGCAGCCGCACCAGGATCTGGACCTTGTAGTCCCCGACCTGGGCACTGAACGCGGCCTGCTGGCGCGAGCCCGCGATCTCGATCTGCACCGGACCGGTCGCGTCTTCGGCGGCGCGGCTGACCGCGGACAGCGCGCGGCTCGGCACGATCACGCCGTCACGACCCAGTCCGCCGTCGGAACCCTTGCGCGATGCCAGCGACAACCGATGTCCGTCAGTCGAGACCAGAGCGAGCCGTTTGTCGGTGCCGTGCACGAGCACGCCGCCGAGCTGCGGGCGCGTCGCATCGTTCGAGACCGCGTAGGCGGTGCGTCCGATCAGGCGTGCGATCACGCTGCCCTCGACCGAGACGGTGGTCTCGGGCTTCAACTCCGGAACGCGCGGAAACTCGGCGGCATCCTGGGTCGGGAACTTGCTCCAGCCCTTGCCCTCGCCGTAGCTGATCTCGAGCTGCTCCCCCGCCATCGCGAGCGTCAGGGATCCCTTCGGAATCTTGCGCACCACCTCGTGAAAGTGCCGTGCCGAGACCGCGACCCGACCTGCGCTCTTGAGCTTGCACGGAACCGTGACGGCGGTCGTGACCTCGAGATCGGTTCCGGTGACGCGCAGGCCGCCCTTGTCCGCTTCGATCAGGAGGCAGGACAGCAGCGGCATCGGGCTCTTGGCGGACACCGATCCGAATGCTTTCCCCACCGCGTACGCGAGGTCGGCCTGCTGGATCGTGAGTTCCATTCTGTCGCTCCCTGACGCTGGAAAGTCCGAGGTTCGCTCGGATTGTGGCTGCGCGGAATCCGGCCCGGAAATCGTCGACGGCGAAAGCGGCTGCATTCTAAGTATCCCCCCCCATGCCATCAAGCACTTTCCGCACCGAATCTACTGCTGTAAGACGTTGTATTGCAAAGAGAAAAAACCTAGTAGCAGTAGGGGGTGTGGACTTGGTGTACAACCCGGATCCACCGTATGCAGGGCTCTACGCTGCGCGAGGTTGGCGACTTTCACCGACAATCAGGACGAGGTGGACGGCGCACTCAACCGGCCGAACTCATCCACAACCCTGGCAGTTATCCACAATCCGGTCGGGTTATCCACTGCTCACCCGAGCGACAAAGTGGAAATGATTCCGTTCACTTTCTCGGAGAAACCCCCGTCCGTCGCGATCCGCTCCCCAACCCGATCGCAGGCGTACATCACGGTGCTGTGGTCGCGTCCGCCAATCGTGCGGCCGATTTCGCCGAGCGACAGGTCGGTGAGCTGACGCATCAGGTACATGGCGACCTGGCGCGGCAGCGCGATCGAAGCGGTGCGTCGACGGCTCAGCAGCACCTCGGGGCGAACGCCGAAGGTATCGCTGACGGCCGCCACCACGCGTTCAGGACTCAGGCGGTCGGGCTCGGCGCCGACGTAGTCCTCCAGCACTTTCTCGACCATCGGCATGGTGATTTCCTGCTGCAGCAGCGAGCCCAGCGCGAGGACCCGCACCAGGCAACCCTCGAGATCCCGCACGTTGTTGCGGATGCGGTCTGCGATCAGCAGGAACGCGTCATCCGGCAGCGCCAGCCCGTCGCCGTCGGACTCGTAGCGGTGTCGCAGAATCGCGAGCCGCGTCTCGATGTCGGGTCGCATGATGTCGCACACCAGCCCCTGGTTGAATCGCGACGTGAGCCGCTCCTCGACCATCGACAGGTCCTTCGGCGGCTTGTCGGCGGTGACGACGATCTGCTTGTGCGCGTCGCGCAGCGCATTGAACGTGTAGAAGAACTCCTCCTGCGTGCTCTCTTTGCCGGCGAGGAACTGGATGTCGTCGATCAGCAGCACGTCGACATTCCGGTATTTGTTGCGGAATGCCAGGGTTTGAGCGTGCTGGATCGCGAAGATCATCTCGTTCGTGAAGCGCTCGGCCGGCACGTAGTAGACGCGCGCCTCGGGGCGTGACTGTTTGACCGCGTGTCCGATCGCGTGAAGCAGGTGGGTCTTGCCGAGTCCGGAACCCGCGAAGATGAACAACGGGTTGTAGGCCTCGCCGGGCTTCTCAGCGACCGCGCGGCATGCCGCGTGCGTGAAGGCGCTGCTGGTGCCGACGATGAAGTTCTCGAACGTCAGTCGAGGATGGAGCTGGCTCTCGAGCCAGCTTCGATCGGTGCTGCGCTGGCTACCCGGAAGTTCGCTCAGGGTGGCGCGCGGTCCGAGCGAACGAGGCGACGCGGTGCCGGGTGTGCTCGACGGGGCGAGGCCGCCACGTGGCGAAGCCGCCTCCGCGTGCGTGGTCCGAGGTGCTGTGTGAGATTCGTGCGCTGGTGCCGCGGCCGCTCGGAGTCGAATCTCGACCGGGGCGCCGAGCGTGTCTTCCAGCGCCCTCGTCAGCAGCGGAAGATAGTGCTCGTGGATCCAATCGACGAAGAACGGGTTGGGGACCTCCAGCTCGACGAGCGGAGGCTCGAGCTGAAGCGGGGTGATGGGTCGGAACCAGGTTTCGAAGGCCTGCTGGGAGTCGAGACGAGAGCGAATGGCTTCGAGGGCCTGTTCCCAGACGCGGTCGGGTTCCGCGAATGCGGTGGCCATGAATGCGATCCTTGCGTGCGCCACGGGGCTCGGGGCGAAGCGATCGCGATCGATCGCATGGCGTCGGGCCTTTCGGGGGGCGTGTGAAGGGACGTCGTGTCGGAGTTATCAACAGTTCGGTGGAAAGCGGCAAAGCCAAGCAGTGGAATCCGTTGAACCGGGGAGTGACCCCTCCTTTCCACAATCTTGTCCACAGCGCGAAGACGCCCCCAAAATTGCCTCGCGATGGGCGCGCGAACGGCTCCGGTCGAGGGTCCGTAAGCGATTTCAGCACTTGAGATTGGATTGGGTCGGCCAGGCCATCGATCGACGGAATGGGGTGGGACCATCGATCGGGGGCAGGAACGCTACCACCACAAGCGCGCTCTCAACAAGCCGGTTTTTGAACGTCGCAATGTCGCGTAAGCCATTGCTTTACAGCAGATTGTGCGACTGAACGGATGTGCCGTTCGGAGCCGGTGGGGTGGCGACCACACGCGTTCGAACGGTTCAGAAGTCGAAATTCGCTCCAAATCCAACGCCGACGTTGTCGTTGAAGGCGTCGCCGAGGCGTAGCCTGAGTTCGGCGACCGCGCGGGTTCCCGGCATCAGGGGAATTTCGGTTCCGAGTCGAACCGGGAAGGACACATCGTTCGCGTCCGTCGCCCCCGCATCGACGCGCGAGAACAGCGCGCCGATCGACACGTACGGCTCGAGATCGAACGACCTGGCCATCACGATCGGACACGATCCGGTGAGCAGGGGCCCGAGCGAGAGCTGGCTGAAGTCCTCGCCGGACTCGAGGCCGATTCCCGCACCGAACGACAGGTCGATCGCCGCGCCGTTCGAGACCTTGGCCGCGAGAAGCTTGAAGTCCGCGCCGAGTCGGGCGGTCGTCACGTCGCTGCCGCCCAGATCGTAGCGGCCGAGGCCGCCTTGAAAACCGAAATCCACGTCGGGATAAAAACTGAACCGCAACTGTCCCATCACCGCGAGCAGGTTGCTGCTCATGTCCATGTAGGCGCCCGCGGCGTGCCCGTTGGGTGGGAGCGTGCGCGCGCCGGCGTACTGCCCGAAAGTCTGCGCGCGCACCGGCACCGCCGCCGACACGCCGATGAACACGGCGAGCAGCAGCATCGATCGACGTCTCACGACCCCACCTCCGTGTGGTTGAAACGGTGAACCACCGTCCGCTTCGCACGCTGTCAGATCGTGCCGGTTGCGGCAAGGGATCCTTGCCCGCCGCGTGCGCTCATGCTACGGCTCTCGTGCATGAAACTGCTCAGCGATTTCGACGGCGTGTGGACCCATCCGCGTGAGGAAGCGCGCGTGCAAGGGGAGAAGCTCGAAGGCGCCCTGGTCGGCTGGGGTGCTTCGCAGGGCGTGTCGGAAGTGGGGGAGTGGCTCGCCCGCGCCCGCGTCGAGGTGCTCGAGCGACCGCTCGAGTTTGGCTGGGTTTCCGAAGGCCGCATCTCGGCGTTTGCCGGCGAGGATCCGTTCGTCACGCATGGCTCGCTGCTTCACTACATCGGAGTGCGCGCCGCGTCCGACCCGATCGCGGGGCTGCTCGAGCGCGCGATCCTCGCGCATGGGCACGCGAGTCTCGACGCGTTCGGTGGCGCCACCCATCACGAGGGCGTCCGGGCGGTCGAGGCGCAGCGCGGGCCCGCGATTCTCGCGGACTCGGCGGCCGCCGGTCGCTCAATGCTTGCGAGCGGCATCGAGGTCGACGTGGTCTCGAACTCGACACCCGAGAAGCTCGCGCGCTGGTTCGGACATGCGGCGCTTCCTTACCGGGTTCATCCGGACCGCGCGGCCGGAGCGCTCGCCCTGCGCGGCGGAGCGCGCAAGTTCGTGCTCGCGAACCGCGCGCCCGAGTGGCTCGAGCTGGGCGCGGCCCGCATCGACGTCGCGCGCCCGCACTATCGCGAGGTGCTGCAGGAGATTCGTCCCGGAGCGGTGGTCGGGGACGTGTTCTCGCTCGATCTGGCGCTGCCGCTGGCGCTCAAGCGCAGTGAGCCCGGGTGGCAGGACGTGCGCCTGTTCTGGCTGATTCGCGACTATTCGCCGGCGTGGCTGCGCGCCGAAGTCGAACGTCATGCCGGCGCTGAGGTCGAGATCCTCGAAGACGGACTCGCGGGGGTGGCGGCGCGCCTCGCCT
>JABFRW010000192.1 GCA_013140805.1 Candidatus Eisenbacteria bacterium | reverse complement strand
TCGGCGACCACCGACGCGCCCGCGGCGAGCGCCAGCGCGAGCGCGTCGGTGGTCGCCGAGTAGCCGAATTGCAGGAGCGTGGGGTTGACGACCAGGAACGCCGCGGTCGCGCAGCCGATGCGTGCATCGGTGAGGCGAGCGACCAGTCGGGTGGTCAGCCACACCGCGGCCGTCATGCTGACGATCGAGATCAGCTCGGCTGCGCGCAGCAGGTCGCCCGTCAGTGCCCCGACCAGGGCCAGCACCAGCTCGTAGACCGGACCGATCACGCCGTAGCGGGTGGCGTCGAGCTGCCCGTGCTGGATTGCGCGGGCACCGATCGCGTAGGCGCCGTAGAAGTCCGTCTCGGTAAAGTAGTCGCCGATTCGATGGGGCCCGAACGCGAGGGCGCTGAGCACGGCGGCGAGTGCCGCGACCAGCAGCAGCGTCACGCGTTCCCAGGCCTGGGCAGCGAGGGGGCGCGGATCGTTGGAGTTCGGGCGAGTCGATCGGGTCACGTGAGACCGGCGGGTGGGAGGTGTGCGGCAGCGCGAAGCAGTCTAATCGCGGCCGCCGCCGCCCGCACCCCGGGCTCTAAAAAGGGAGCGGCGGCGAGAGTGGTCTCGCCGCCGCCAGGATCACAGAGGGCCGAGGGGGAGTTCGGCTCGCCGTGTGACCTACCCGCTTTCTCAGTGACCCCGCTTGTGCCGCAGCGCAGCGCCGATCGCCAGCAGTCCCATGGACGCCATGGCCATGGTGCCGGGCTCGGGAACCGGACGCGTCGGGTTCTCGCCATCGGTTCCGCGCGGAGAGACGAGCGGATCCGTACCGGGAGTGACCGCCGAGCCGGGGGCGCGCCTGTAGCCCGAACCGCCGCCGTCCATTTCCTGCCCCTGTCGGTGCCCGTTCTGCGTGTTCCCGAGGCGTGCGTTCTGGTTCAGACTGCCCGGTTGCACGTAGGCGAATGCAGGCGCCGCCATCAGCACCAGCGCGATCGCAGCGAGAGTCACCTTCTTCATCGAGAAACCCTTTCGAGAGTGGGGGAGCGACTTGAAGCGTCTTCGAGATGGCTATGTCGCAAGGCCCGTACCACGCTCGGGTATTCGCCTCTAACGCCTTGGACGCCAAACGCATCGGGTTTCATGCGCATGAAACTGTGGCATGCTGGCGGGGCCCGGAAGTCCGAAACCGTAAGGATCTTCGACGCAGATTCCCCGGCGTTTGGGTCAGGTCCCACAGGGAGGCGGCAGGTCGTGAACGAGGCGGCGGATCCGCGGGACCGCGTGGGGCTGTGTCGGACCTGTCGCCACGCGCACACGGTGCCGACCGCGCACCTCACCTACTGGTTGTGCAGATACGCGGCGATCGATTCGCGCTACGACAAGTATCCGCGGCTCCCGGTGCTGCGGTGCGGGGCGTATGTGCCGCTCGAGACGCCGCGAGCGCCCGGCGGGGCCGGGCGCTCGGACGAGCCATCATCCGGCTGATGCCGGTGCGACGAGTGGTTCTCGATCAGTTGAGGACCACGAGTCGAGCGGCCTGCGAGTGGCCGAGTGCGGTGAGGCGCACGAAGTAAAGGCCCGCCGGCGCGCGTCCGCCCTGAAGGTCCCGACCATCCCAGCGGAAGCGATGGCGCGCGGCTTCGAGACTTCCCGAGGCGAGCGTTGCGACCCGGCGTCCGCCCAGATCGAAGATCGCCAGGTCGACGGCCGCACGCCGCGGAAGGTCGAAGCCCAGCTCGACCGCGCCACGCGCGGGGTTCGGACGGGGCGCAAGCAATGCCAGCTGCGCGGGCGCGGGCTCCCCGCCCACGCCGGTGGCTCCACCGGTGCGCTGCGCGCGCAGCAGCACCGTCAGATCGGGTTGTGCCGCGGCGCCCGGCAGCGCCTCGTCGCCGCTCGAGATCGTGAGGGTGGCTTCGTAGGTCGAATCGGCGGTCGAGTTCGTGTCGTCGAAGTGCAGAGTCAGCGAGTGGCCGACTCCTGCGAGGAGCAGTGGCGTGAACCCGCCCACGATCGAGAAGTGCCCGGCGCCGCCGGTGATCACGGCGCCACTCACCGCGAGTCGCGCCTGCAGCGCGACGTAGCCGCGGTTGTGGATGCGCGCTTCGAGATCCGGGAAGCTCGCCGGCAACGCACCGAAGTCGAGCGTGTCGCCTTGAACAACGGCCCCGGAGTCGAGCGACGCGACGGCGTGCGCGAGCACGCGGCCCGAAGCAGGCACGTTGACGGTTGCCGAATCCGGCGCATCGGTGGTGAGCACCAGATCGCCGTTTCGGGTGCCGGGGCTCGCGGTGTCCATGGTGACAGCGTGGTTGTTCGGCGGGCTGCCGGCGGCGCCGGAGAACGGCCCGGCCGGAGCGCTGAAGCCGGCCGGCGATGCGATCGAATAGTCGAGCGCGTCAGCGGGTGCGACCGCAGCGTTGGCGACCACCAGGTTCTGCGCGGCGGACGCACCGATCAGCACGTCACCGAATGCCACCGGTGCGACCGACGCGATATCGGACGGCAGCCGCAGGTCCATCACGACCGGCAGATGATCGGAGGTCGCCCACAACGCGTTCGCGATTGTCTGCCCGACGGCTGAGTTGGTGGGCGCACCGTTGATGTTCGAGTTGTAGTGCAGGCCGTCCTGGCCATACGCGAACGTGTTGATCACGTCCATGCCGAGGCCGTCCTGCAGCGAGTACGAGGACAGCAGGATGTCGAAGCGATCGTCCATGCCGCCGCCCGAGAAGCCGGGACTCGGTGAGTAGACCGGGCACGACGAACAGGGTGCCTGGGTGTGATACGGCGCGTAGGTCGGCATGCCCCAGTCCCCGCTCAGCGAGATGAAATCCTTGCAGCGCCCGTCGTTGTCGGCCTGCGACTCGGTGAGCCGGATGTAGCCGCCCTCGAATGCGCCATAGAAGTTCGAGTCGCCGCCGATCACGAAGTTCGAGCCGACGACCACGGGATTCACGGTGTTCAACTGAGCGCGAATGTCGGCGCACTCGAGTCGGCGCGTGGTGGAGTCCGGCGCCGTCTGGCCGGCTTTGAGATGGAATCCGTAAAGCCGAAACCATGCCGCGTTGGTGCGGGTGCCGACCGGCTTGATCAGCGCCTGGAGCATGTCGCGCGGTCCGGCGTTGGCGAGCACCGCCACATTCGAAACCGCGAGCCGCGCGGGCTTCCAGCACACCGCCATCAGCTCCGCCGATTGCACGTCGAGCTCGCCGCTGGTCGCCCACTCGCCGGGCTCCACCACGTTGAGCACGTTGGTCACGAACGAGTCGGCGGAGAACGAGTCCTTGAGTTCCTGCAGGATCACCACGTCCGCGTCGATGGCTTCCATGACGGTGCGAAACGCGGCCTGACGCGGCGTGACGGTATTGCCGAGCGGGCCGTAGTTGAGCAGGTTCCAGGTCACCACGCGCAGTGCGTGTGCGGGTGTCGCGATCAGGGTTGCGGCGGCGAGCGCGAGCGTGCAGAGGCCGGCTCCACGACGTGCGAAGTCCATTCCGAATCGGGCCATGTTCATCGAATCACCGCCAGACGCGCGGTCTCGGTCGCCACCTGATCGCCCGAGATCCGCACGAAGTAGAGGCCACCTGCCAGTGCGCGGCCATCCTCGCCGCGCCCGTCCCAATGGAAGCGATGGTCGCCCGGCTCGAACGCTCGCGAGGCGAGCGTCGCGACGCGGCGACCGGTCAGATCGAATACCGCGAGCGTCACGTGCGAGCGCCGCGCGAGGTCGAAGCGCAGCGTGCTCGCGCCGCGCAGCGGATTCGGATACGGCGGGTAGAGCCGCGTGGCGGTCGGCAGCGCCGTGCCGCCCACGCCCACCGCCTCGCCGGGCGTGAGCTGCGCGCGCAGCGTGACCACCAGGTCGGGCTGACCGCCCGCGCCCGGCAGCGGGGCGTCGTCGCTCACGATGCGCAGCTCGGCTTCGTAGAGCGAGTCGCGCGTGGCGCCGGC
>JABFRW010000191.1 GCA_013140805.1 Candidatus Eisenbacteria bacterium | reverse complement strand
ATCGAGTCGCGCGCGCTCGAGTCGGCGAGTGCGGGGCGGTCGAGCACCGAATCGAACGGCGCCTGCGCGCGGACCGGCGCGGCGAGTCCGGAGGCGGCGAGCACGAGGCCGGCCGCCAGGGCCAGGATCCGGAGGCTGAGTCGACGGGTCGGGTTCACGGGGCGACAAGCCTACCGGACCTGCCGTCGCTCGCGCATGAAAAGAAGAATGGCGAGGGTCGTTCGGGCTGCCGGGGGCACACCCTGAACGTGCGGAACGCTGCGTGCACCACGATCTGCACGACCGCTCCCGCCCCTCGCCAACCGCGAGCGGCGCTGTGGTGGGCCGCTACGGCCTCACAGCCACCGCCGCGATTCCTGCACCACCGCTACTGCAGAACGGTGACTCGTTGAACGAACCGGTCGCGACCCAGATGAGCCTGCACGATGTATTGCCCGGCCGCGACCGGTCTACCATTGTCGTCACGGGTGTCCCACGCGAGCGTGTGCCTGCCCGCTCCGCGCAGTCCGCCTGGGAACGACCGAATGTGACGCCCGCCGACATCGAAGATCTCGGCGCTGACTTCGCGCGCTTCGGGCAGCACGAACTCGACCGTGACCTGCGTGCGCGCGGGATTCGGAAATGGACGCGAGAAGCTCAGCACCAGAGGCGCATCGCCTACGCCGACCGCGCCGGTGACGATGTAGGACACCACATTCGAGAGTGGCGATTGATTGCCCTGGTCATCACGCGACTTGATCGCGAAGTAGTAGCGGTTGCCGATCGTGAGATTCGAGATCGTGAGGGTCTGGGTGGTTCCGGCGACACCGGGGGCCGGCGGCGAAGGAGCGCTGGTGGCGAGAATGAAATTCTGATCCGTGATCGGGAGCAGGTGATAGCGAACATCGTACGACGTGGCAACTCCCACCATGCCGTCGTCACCGGGAGCCGTCCATTGGAGCTGGACGCTACCCTGAGCGAGCGCGGTCACGGGAAGTCCGATCAGGAATGCGATGATGCCGAAGCGCCGAATGCCGGATGCAATGCGCACAGAAAGCCCTCCCCAGCCCACGAATGGAGATTCGTCGGCGAAGTACTCGCAGCGGCCATGCCTCAGTGATCACGAGCGCGGGAGAGTGGGGCGCGTCGCGTGAGTATTTCCCGCGAGAGAGGGAACGCGACCGAGATCGGTTCCGAGGAGTTCGCGGTGCTGTACTGCTGGGTGTCACGCACGATCAGCGGTGGGATTGATCGTGCCGGAGACGGGCGTGAGCCCGGTTGAACGATGCACCGATCATCGGGCGAGACGGTCGGTGCGGCTTCTCCAGTTCCGGGCTCGCGCGGGGAGTGCCGCAGATTTCGCGACGACGCGTTCCGGAGTTCCGTGTTGTGTACTAGCAGTAGACGCGCCAACACAGGTGGCGATTGCCACCTAATCGTAAAGTGTCAATGCCCGCGCGGCCGCAACGTCACTTCAAGATCACGACTCGACGCGTCCCTGCGTCCCGATCGTCGACGCGAAGGTAAACAAAGTACATACCGGAGTGAACAATCTTCCCGTCCGATTCTCGTAAGTTCCACTCGAGCGTCGACTCGCCCGCAGCACGTGGACCCCTTGCAAGCGTCGCAACTCGCCGGCCTCCGGCGTCGAACGCCTCGGCGCTCACGATCGCGGCCGCGGGCAGGCGCAGCGTGAAACGCGTAACGCCGCGCGCCGGATTCGGCCACGGGCTCGAGAGCGCGATCCCGCTCGAAGCGATGACCGGCGGTGCTCCGAGCACCGCATCGGTCGCGCCGTCGAAGGTCACGGACTGAGGCGGCAGGCCGGTCGAGATCGGACCCGCAACGACCTGCTCGTCCGCCATCCGGATCACCACCAGCCCGGGATCGGCAAACGTGTTGCGGCACACCCACAGCTCGCCGCGATCGTTGGTCTCGAAGTCCGGAACGCCGAAGCCGTTCGGCACCGTGTAGATCGCCGGCGAGACTGCGCCGTCGACGAGGCTGAACGGCACCACACGACCATCGGAAAACGAGTTCACGGCCGCGTAACCACGGGCGCCGTCGCGCACCGCGACGTCGGAGATCTCGCCGCCGAGCGCCGCCTCGGTGACTAACACGCCGAGCGTCGTCCAGCCGAGCGGATCGATCGCCTCGATCCCACCGTCGAGTGCGCTGAAGCTGCCGCTGCAGCCGATCAGCAGCCGCGTGCGCGAGCGATCGAATACGAACGAACTGAATGGATTCCGCAGCGCGAGCGTGATGCCCTGGACGCCGGAAGTGTTGGGATCCACATCGACCAGCAGGTCGGTCTGGGTGTCGATGACCGCGACGATGCTCGGATTCGAAGGCGAGAAGTTGGTCAGCCGCTGGCAGGCCACGAACAGCCACCGCCCGACGCGGATCATGTGCGCCATTTCGGGGAGGCCGTCGGAGTCGGCGAGCGGCGCGAGTGAGATCGGTGCCGCCACCTCGGCGCCGGTGACCGGATCCACCACCAGCACCGAAGCGGCTCCGTAGCGCGAGACGTACGCCTTGAGCGGCGAAGCGAACACCAGGTCCTGTGGATTGGCGCCATTGCCGACCGAGTACTGGCTGAAGGTGTCGAAGCTTGGCGCGCCTCCGATCACCTGCACGTTGTCGGCGCCGAAGCGATTGACGACGAACAGGTAGCCGCCGAACCACCGCGAGACCGCGTCGGCGTTCAGGTCCTCGACATCGAGCGTTGCGATGCGCGAGTCGAGCGACACGACACTCAGCGAGCCGGTGCTGAAGTCACTGGTGATCGCGAAGGCCCGGGTCTGTGCGGCGTGTGCGAGTGTCGAGGTGGCAAGCAGAAGCGCCAGCGGGGTGCCGAGCGCGGTGCGGTGGCGTGCGAGCATGAGGGCCCCTTAAGGCCGCGAGGGCGCGTCGGATGCAAGACGCGCTTCGCAGGCGATGGTGAGACTGCGCCCCGGCAGCGGGAATCCCGCGACATCGGTGGCACGATCGTTCGTGAGGTTGCGGCCTTCGAGCACGGCGCGAAGGCCTCCGACGGCGAGCGGAGCTGCGAGTCGCGCACCGAGCAGGCGGCGCGCCTCGACGCTGTAGCGGTTGTAGCGGTCGAGCGGGTTGTCATCGATCCACTGCAGATCGAGTGCGGCTCCGAAGCCGTGCCGCGCCCAGTCGAGTCGTGCGTAACCCTGGCGCGCGGGGCGTTGCGGCAGTCGCCGACCGTTCCAGTAGACGACCGGCCCGGTGTCGATCGCGCGCTGCGAGGTGAAGCTGCCGGTCACGGCGAAGCCCAGCGGCAGCCGCCCATGAACGCTCCATTCATCGCCCGAGATGCGAGCGCTCGAGACGTTCTGCGCCCGTACGCTGCTCTGCGAGACGCGCACGTAGACGATCAGGTCGCGATGCTGCGACTCGAAGTGCGACCACGCCGCACTCACGCTGCGCTGCGCCCACTCGAAGCCCGCGTCCCAAGCTTCGCTGCGCTCGGGCGTCAGTGTCGCGCTCCCGAGCACGCTGCCCTGATTGCCGAACAGCTCGCAGAAGTCGGGAGCCCGCTCGGCGCGGCTCCAATTCGCGCGCGCGGCGAGTCCCGCCGGCAGTGAGAGCCGGGCACCCAGTTGCGGCGAGGTGAAGTCGCGCGTCACGCGCGTGATTCGGGTGCCGAGGGTTCCGGCCGAAGCGAGCGCGTCGTCGAAGCGATCCCAGCGCGTGGCGCTGTGAAGGAGCAGGCGATCCACCGGGGACCGCCACTGGACCGCGACCGCACCTCCGAGTACGTCGCGCCGGCTGCCGGGCGGATCGGCCCACGGATCCAGCGCATCACGCAGCCGCGCATCGTCGCGGCGCGCATCTGCGGCGGCCTGCGCCGCAAAACCGGCGGGCAGGTCCTCCCACCCGAACTCCAGGTGGGCGCCGGCGCCGCGCGTTCGATCGTTCGAGTCGTGGCGGCCGAGTCCGAGTTCGGCGCGCGGATCGCTGAAGCGGTCGCGGGTGTCGGTGTGTGCGAGCAGTGCTCGCAACGACGGCATCGCGCCGTGACCCGGCCGCGCGGCCTCGAGCTGCGTCACGAATTGTTCGCGCTCGAGCCGGGTCGCGAGCGCCGGCACCGCGCCGAGTCCCGGAACCCCCTGGTCCTTGCGCTGCCAGTGCTCGCGCGCGGTCAGGCGCCAGCGACGCGCATCGAACGTGGCGCTCGCCATCACCTGCCACGACTCGAGCCGATTGTTCAACCGCGCGTGCAGCGAGTCGTCGTTCGCGTTGAAAGGCGTGCCGTTGTCGTCGAGGTATTCGAAGCCGCCCGCGGTCGAGAGCCGCCCGGCGGCAAGCCGCGTGGCGAGCGGCCCGCGTCGCCCCCCCATCGCGACGGCCGCGTCCCAGGTCTCGAAGCCGCCGCGCGCCGCGCGCGCCTCGAGGCTGCGTGCGCCGATCTCGTGGCTCACCAGGTTGAGTGCGCCACCACCCGGCGCGACTCCCATCAGGAGCGGACTGGCGCCGCGCCACACTTCGATGCGCTCGATGTCTCCGAGCGGCACGTCGGCAAGATTTGCCGTGCCGTAAGCCGCGGTGGTGAGCGGCACGCCATCGAGGTAGACGGCGACCTGATTCGACGGGGCGCCTCTCAATGAGACGGTGCTGAACGCCCCCAGCCCGCCGTACTGGACGACGTGAGCACCCGGCGATTCGGCCAGCAACTCGGGCAGCGTCGGCGTCGCGCGGGTGCCGGCGCGCGGCGTGAGTTCGGTGAGCGAGGCGGTCGGGTGTCGGCGGCGAGCGTTCGAGACGGCACGGTCGCGCTCGATTGCGATGCCCGGAATCGGCACCACGCGCGCCGAATCAGCCCCACTCGCGAAGTTCGACGCACGCGAGGAGTCCGCCGCGAACGTCGCGGCGAGAAGGCAGGTCGCCAGCAGCATGTCGATCACGGCGTCCAACGCACCCGATCGAAACGGCCCCACTCCGGAAAGCACGACGCGGAGAAAGGGCCGAAGGCAACCTCTCACCCCGTCGCTCTCCAACCGGAGCACTGGGCGCAATTAGCGTTCGGGCAGGTTTCCTGACTCAGGGCCTGAAGAGATCCGGCCTTCCCAACCGCAGCGGTCAGTGGCGAACGTTGGATCTCTCGGCGCCCTTCACAGTGGCGGGACCGCGGGGGATTTTCACCCCTCTTCCCTTTTACCCGTTGTGGGCACCCGAACGATGTCGAGCGGCATACTGCGCGCGGGCCCGGGCAGCGTCAAGAACAAACCTGCCGAAGCCGTACGGTGCGCGACCGCCATTTCGCGGCGATCCCGCGCGGTCATTCGTCCGCGATCCCGCGCGCGGTCACTCGTCCGCGATCTCGCGCGCGCGGCGGAACACCGCGTGCCACATCTCGCGGGTGAGCCGCCGGGTGTTCGTGTTCTGACGGCTCGGATGGTACGAGCAGATCACGCGGCGGCCGTCGGGCAGTCGCGACTCGGCGCCGTGCGCGAAGCGCGGACGTTCGCTGGCTGCGAGGCGCTCCCACCAGCCGCTCGCACGCAACCAGGCGTCGCGGGCGATGTGGCCGAGCAGCACCACGACTCGAACATCTTCGAGCAGCGCGAGTTCGCGCTCGAGAAACGGGCGGCAACGCTCGAGCTCGACGGGTGTCGGCTTGTTCGCGGGCGGCGCGCAGCGGCCCGAGGCGCTCACCCACGCGTGCCGCAATTGCAGGCCGTCGCCGCGATGCGTCGACTCGGGCTGGTTCGCGAAGCCGAAGCGATGCAGCGCTTCGTAGAGCCAGTCGCCGCTCGAATCACCCGTGAAGACTCGCCCGGTGCGATTGCCGCCGTGCGCGGCCGGAGCCAGCCCCACCACCAGCAGCCGCGCGCGTGGATCGCCGAACCCGGGCACCGGTCGGCCCCAGTAGTTCTCGGACGCGAAGGCGCGGCGCTTTTCCCGTGCGACCTCGCGGCACCAGGTGCGCAGCCGCACGCACTTCTCGCACGCTACGATCTCGCGCTCGAGCGTCGCCAGTTTCGCCGCTCGACCGGCGATCGCGCTCTCGCGCCGCGCGGGAACCGGGCGTGCGACGCTCAGCGGCCGAGCCACACGAAGCTCGTCGTCGATTCGCCGGACGCCCCGCGCCACCGCGCGAGATAGCGGCCGGGCGGGACCGGGCGACCGTCGAGATCGACGCCAGTCCACCCATACTCAAAGGTCGATTCCGCGAGATCGCGCTTCCACACGCCGCGACCGAGCGCGTCGAGAATCTCCAGGGTGCCCGGATGAGGCCGGGTCGCGAGCCTCAGGCTCACGACGCCTCGCGCCGGATTCGGTGCCACCTGAATGCCGCCCCCGTCGCCGGCTGGAATCGGCGCCGACGGGCTCAGTCGCAGCAGTGCGAAGCCACCAGGTTCGATGATGAGTGGAACCGAGACGCCATCCGGGTCCTCGAGCCCTTGCGCTCGATTCCAGGTACCAAACTGGGTGAGCAGGTCGACGTCCAGTCGCCCGAGGCGCAGCAGCACGACCTGGGTCGCGACCGGATTGCGGTTCACGACCACCAGGTGCATGAGTCCACCGGGTCCCAGGAATCGTCCCAGCGTCACGCGACCCGCGGTCCCACGCACGAACGGGTCGGCCACGAACGGCTCGGCCCCCGCCGGGAGATCGCCGGTGACCTGCGTCGAGATCCACGCGCAGTCGGCGAGTGTTTCGCCAGCCGGTCTCAGTCGTGCATGAAAGTCTCGCAACACGTCGTAGGCCGGAGTCCGAGTGCCGTTGCGAGCGATGATCGCGGACTGGAAATTCCAGAACGTGTCGGGAGCCGGCGTCCAGTAAGTGAAGTAGCCGATGCCGCGCGCGCCATAGGCGAGCAGATGCGACGCCTGCCAGCGCAACTCGCCCGCGGTCAGCGCGCGGTACGGACCATGCTCGACGAGCTGCACGATGCCCCAGAACGGCACGCCGTGCGCGTCGGCGACCGCGCGCAGGCCGCTTGCGAACTCGAAGAACCGTCCGCGCGTTTCGGTGCGCAGGAAGTCGTAGTGCGCACTCGACAGCACCGCGGCCGGAATCGAGTCGAGATAGCCGCTCATGTAGCTGCGCCACTGCGAGTCGGTCGCGAACGATGCGGGCCCGAGCAGATTGTTCCAGGTCAGGTGCGAGGGATCGCGAGACCTGAGCGCCTCGTGCACGGAGCGCTGAGGTGCCCAGGGCGGAGTGGGCTCGTCGCCGAGGTACCAGCCGAGGAACGCCGCCGAGCCGCGATAGGCCGCGGCGGCGGAGTCGAGCAACGCGGATCCTGCAGGCGTCTCGAGACCGAGTCCGAACGCGGCCGCCAGCCGGTCGTCGAACACCAGGCACTGAAGTCCGGAGGCAGTCGCATGCGAGAGACGAGCGTGATTGTCGGGCGGCCGCCCCGCATCGTTCTCGGGCGGAAGCATCAGGTTGAGCCCCAGTTCGGCCATCTCGTCGATGCGGGCCCGGGTTGTCGATTCGGGCGGCGGGCTCACCCAGCCGAACAGCACGAAACGCGGCGGGCCGGACGCCGCCCGTGCGTTCGCCGCGCGAGGACTCGGGCGCGACGCGAGGCTCGCGCTCGGCGCCAGCAGGGCCGAAACGAGGCTCAGGCATGCGATCGCTTCAGAGGCGCGCAACGCGTGTGCGACCCGATCGGCTCGCGATCGTCCGCCGACCGGCCTTGCTTCCCGCATCGCGACTCCTTAGTTTCCCGCGGTGCTCGAACGACTGCGCGGCATGCTCATCGGTGCGCCCAAGAACCTGTTGGACCCGCGCATCCACCACTCACTCGCGCTGATCGCCTTCTTCGCATGGGTGGGTCTGGGTTCCGACGGCCTCTCCTCCTCGTCGTACGGCCCCGAGGAAGCGTTCCTCCAGCTCGGCGCCCATCGCCACCTCGCGCTCTATCTGATGATGGCGATGGTGGTGACCATCTTCCTCATTTCCGCCTCGTACAGCCAGATCATCGAGTTGTTCCCGAGCGGCGGCGGTGGCTACCTGGTCGCGAGCAAACTGCTGGGCCCCTACCCCGGCATTCTCTCGGGTTCGGCGCTGCTGGTGGACTACATCCTCACGATCGCGATCTCCGTGGCCTCGGGAGTCGACGCGATCTACTCCTTCCTGCCCCCGGAGTGGCAACCGTTCAAGCTCTTCAGCGAGCTGATCATGGTGACCGCGCTCACCACGCTCAACATGCGCGGGGTGAAGGAATCCGTGGTGGTGCTGACTCCGATCTTCCTCGGGTTCATGGTCAGCCACATCACTCTGGTGCTGTTCGGCATCTTCACGCACACGAGCGCATTCCCCCACCTGCTCACCGATACCGTCTCCGACACGCGCGGGGCGATCACCGACCTCGGGTGGCTCGGGGTCATCATCGTGTTCCTCAAGGCCTACTCGCTCGGCGGCGGAACCTTCACCGGGATCGAGGCGGTCAGCAACAGCACCGACATCCTGCGCGAGCCGCGCGTCGAGACCGGCCGCAAGACCATGACCTACATGGCGATCTCGCTCGCGTTCATGGCCGGCGGCATCCTGCTGTGCTACCTGCTCAACGACGTGCAACACGAGCAGGGCAAGACGCTCAACGCCTCGCTGTGGATGGCGCTGGTCGCTCACTGGCAGCCCGGCGGACTGCCGATCGGCGACGTGATCGTGTGGTTCACGCTCATCACCGAGGGCGCGCTGCTGTTCGTCGCGGCGCAAACCGGCTTCGTCGCCGGACCGCGCACGCTCGGCGCGATGGCCGCCGATCAGTGGGTGCCGAAACGCTTCGCACACCTGTCGGAACGACTCGTGACGCAGAACGGCATCATCAGCATGGGCGTGGCGGCCGGGCTGGTGCTGATCTACACCGGCGGCGCGGTCAAGATCCTGGTGGTCATGTACTCGATCAACGTGTTCATGACCTTCACGCTCACCCAGCTCGGCATGATGCGTCACTGGTGGATGACGCGAAAGGTCCAGCAGCACTGGCGTCGTCGCCTCACGATCGCGACCACCGGCACGCTGCTCACGGCGATGATCCTGGTGGTGACCTCGGTTGTGAAGTTCCTGCAGGGCGGTTGGGTGACGCTCGCGGTCACCGGGGCGCTGCTCGGATTCTGCGTGGTGGTGAGGCGGCACTATCAGGGCGTGCGCCAGATGCTGTCGTCGCTCGACGACGTGCTGACGAATCTGCCGCTGCCCGAGGTCACCGAGAGTCCCGAGCTGGCGCCCGACGGGCCGACCGCGATCGTGCTGGTCGAGTCGTACGCGGGGCTCGGCATCCACACGCTGTTGTCGATCCAGCGTCTGTTCCCTCGCCACTTCAAGAACTTCGTGTTCGTGTCGGTCGGCCTCGTGGATTCGGGGCAGTTCAAGGGCGTGCAGGACCTGGAAGCGCTCGAGAACAAGGTGCGCGGTGGGCTCGAGCAGTACGTGGACCTTGCCACCCGCCTCGGCTACTACTCGGAGTATCGGTACACGCTCGGCACCGACCTGATCGCCGAACTCGAAGACATCTGCCTCGACCTGATCAAGGAGTTCCGTCGCCCGGTGGTGTTCGCGGGTCAGCTGGTGTTCCAGCGCGAGAACCTGTTCACCCGTTCGCTGCACCACGAGACGGCGTATTCGATTCAGAGACGACTCCAGTTCCGCGGCGTGCAGGTCATCATCCTGCCGATCCGCGTGTGGGAGACGAAGCGCGCGGCGTGAGTCGCGGGAGGACGAGATGTTCGCGATCGATCTGAAGGGCAAGCACGCACTGGTGATGGGTGTGGCAAACCACCGCAGCCTGTCGTGGGCGATCGCCCAGCATCTCCACAAGGCGGGCGCCGAGCTGTGCCTCACCTACGCGAGCGAACGGTTCAAGGGCATGGTCGAGGAGTGCGCGAAGGAAACGCCGGGGGCACTGCTGCTCGAGTGCGACGTCACGAACGACGCCAGCATCGACGCGGTGAGCGCCGAGCTGGCGAGCCGGTGGGGATCGCTCGAGATGTTCGTCCACGGCGTGGCGTTCGCTCGCAAGGAGGACCTCGAAGGCACGTTCGTCAGCACCTCACGCGAGGGCTTCCAGGTCGCTCTCGAAGTCAGCGCCTACTCGTTCCTCAACGTCACGAACCGCGTGCTCCCGCTGCTCGAGAAGAACGGCGCGAGCCTCGTGACGCTTTCCTACCTGGCCGCCGATCGCGCGGTGCCGTCCTACAACGTGATGGGCAGCGCCAAAGCGGTGCTCGAACAGATCACGCGTCAGATGGCGCTCGAGCTGGGGCCCAGGAACATTCGCGTCAACGCGATCTCAGCCGGCCCGGTCAGCACGCTGGCGGCGCGCGGCGTGCACGGCTTCGTCGGCATGCTCAAATCTCACGCCGAGAAGGCGCCGCTCAAGCGCAACATCACGAAGGACGAGGTCGGCGGCGCCGGACTGTTCCTGTTGAGCGATCTCGCGAGCGGCATCACCGGTGAGACGCTGATGGTCGACGCAGGCTACAGCGTCGTCGCCTAGCGCGCGGCCTCGCGGCGGCTAGAAGCGGCTCTCGATTCTGAGCTGGGCGCCTTCGAAGGCCAGGACCTTGTAGCAGGTGCCGGCGGTGCAGGCGAGGCCCTCTCGGATCTGGCCAGCGGTCACGATGACGCGGTGGCGTTCGGAGATCTGCGCGCTGACGACGCCGCTCAGGTAGTGGCGTGGCTGCACGCCGGGACTCACGGCGTCGCGCGGGCGCTCTTCGGCGGGGTCCGTGGTGCGCTGCCAGACCAGTGCGGCGCTCCCCCACGTGGCGTGTTGGAGTGAGACCGCGAGGTAGTCGTCCTCGAAACGGTCCGGCGTGCGGCGGGCCTTCAGGTGCTCGACGTCGAGCGAGGCGGAGAGCTCGCGAGGCAGGCGTGCGGTCGCGCTGATGCCGACGGTCTCGCGGTAGCGAAAGCCCTCGAAGTCGTCGCGATTCGAGTCGTAGAACAGCGCACCCTCCAGCGCGGGCCAGCTCACGGGGCTCAGGTGCACTTCGACGAAGCGCTCGGAGAAGCGGCGCGGCGGCAGCGACGGACTCACCAGTCCGTCGCCGCGGCTCACATTCGCGACCACCTGCCCCCAGCGCTCGAGCCGGTACGAGGCCTCGAGCTGATAGCCCTCCTCGTCGTCCGAGGCGAGCACATGGGTGCTGCGATTGAGCAATGGAAACGAGTGCTCGCGCACCAGCGACGGCGGATCGTTGATGCCGGTGCGGAACTTGGTGTAGTCCTTCCATTCGGCCGACAGCGCGAAGGGTCCCGCGATCAGGTTGCTCGACGCATAGAGCGCACTCGGCACCTGATTCGACTCACCGCGGAACTTGAAGAAGTTGTCGAGCTGCGGCTCGCGTCTCGCGTATTCGGCCGCGATCGGGAATGCGACTCCCTCGACTCCGGCGAGCCTCAACGGATCGAGTTCGAGGAAGCCCGATCCGAACTCGTCCTGGCGGCTGCCGTCGCCGCTGAACCGCGTGTAGGCCGCGCCCAGCTTCGCGTCGCGTGGAAGCCGAACGACCGCCTGACCGCCGAGCAGCTCGCCGCGATGCAGCGGCAGTCCGAGCAACTCAGAAATCGCCGGGGAGTACTCGCCGCTTCCGGGCTTGCCGCTCAAGCCCCGCAACTCCACGGGGCCGAAGCGCCCCTCGGCCAGCACGCCGTCGACGTCTCGTGCGAAGCCCCACCGCGAGCGCAGCCCGGCCTGATCGAGCACCACGCCCGGCAGCTCGAATGAACGATGCAGCAGGCCGTTGCCGAGAATGGTGTAGACGTTTCCGAGGCGCAGGCGGAATCGTTCGTCCGCGATCTCGAAGTAGCGCTGCGTGATCTCTTCGTAAGTGAAGGCATCCTCACTGTTGCGGTTCGACTCGTAGCGCAGTCCGACCAGCGCTCGATCGATCGCGAACGAGCCGTTGACCTGGGCGTAGGTGTCGGTGCGATTGCGAGGCTCGGCGAACGGCGTGTTGCCGCCCTGCACTTCGACGAAGCCATCGATCGCGAGCTGGGCGCACACGCTGCGTGGCGCCGCGACGATCGGCGCGACTGCGACGAGCGCCGCGAGGGTGGCAAACGCACCGCGCATCACCGCGGGTCCGGCTCCGAGGTCGCGGCCGGCG
>JABFRW010000190.1 GCA_013140805.1 Candidatus Eisenbacteria bacterium | reverse complement strand
CTCGCCGATCATCCCCAGGTCTCGGGAGGCATGCGCCCCAAGCTGCACGCCGCCGCTCACGCGGTCGCGACCGGCGCGCGATGCGGGCCGAGCGCGCTGGGAAGACGCCGGCACGCTCGCGGCACTGCTCGGCTCGCAGGCTCCGGGCACCTGCATCGCGTGCGCCGTCCCGCCGCTCGCACACACTGCTGGGCTCGCCCGATGACCGCCGTCTCCGAACTCCCGACCGCCCGAACGCTGTCCGCGGCCGAGCAGGAAGCGGCGCTCCACGCGCCGGTCTACCCGCTCCCGCGGCTTCAGCTCGTGAGCGGCAAGGGTGCGCGCGTCGTCGACGCGCAGGGTCGCGAGTACCTCGACTTCGTGAGCGGCATCGCCGTCAACGCTTTCGGGCACGCCCCGGCGGGGCTCGCGCGGGTCGTCACCCGGCAGATGAAGTCGCTCGGACACGTCTCCAATCTGTTCGGCAACCCGCGCGTGCTCGAACTGGAGCAGGCGATCACGCGCGCGACCGGCTACGAGCGCGCGTTCTTCTGCAACAGCGGCACCGAAGGCGTCGAAGCCGCGCTCAAGTTCACGCGCGCTCACGCGCGCGCCCGCGGACGTGACGGCCGCGACCTGGTCGCCTTTCGCGGCGGCTTCCACGGCCGGACGGGATTCGCTCTCTCGGTGACCTGGACACCCTCGTACCGCGAACCGTTCGAGCCGCTGATTCCGGGCGTGCGATTTGCCGACTTGAACGACATCGCGGGCCTCGATGCAGTGCTCGACGAGCGGGTCGCCGGCGTGATCGTCGAGCCCGTGCAGGGGGAAGGCGGCGCGATCCCGGCCACCCGCGAGTTCCTGCGGGCGCTCCGCACTCGCACCGAGCAACTCGGTATCCCGCTGGTCTTCGACGAAGTGCAGTGCGGCATGGGCCGTTGCGGCCGCCTGCTCGCGGCCGAGCACTACGGCGTGCGTGCCGAGCTGACGGTGCTCAGCAAGGCGCTCGGTCACGGCGTGCCGATCGCGGCCGTGCTGATGACGCAGGCGATCGCGGACTCTCTGGCTCCCGGCATGCACGGCTCGACGTTCGGCGGCAATCCGGTCGCGTCGTCCGCGGCGTTGTGGGTGCTCGAGCGCGTGAACCGCCGCGGTCTGCTGGCCGGTGTGAGACGGCGCGGCAAGACGCTGCTCGAGGGCCTCGAGACACTCGTCGCGCGTCACGACTCGCTCGCCGCCGCGCGCGGCCTGGGCCTCCTGTGCGCGATCGAGCTGAGCGCCGATGCGACGTTCACTCCCGCCGACCTGGTCGCTGCGGCACGCGAGAACGCGCTGCTGCTGGTGCGGGGCGGCGAACGTGCAATCCGCCTGCTGCCGCCGCTCGACGTTTCGGATCTCGACCTGCAGCTCGCCCTCGATCGCCTCGAGGCCGCACTCGCATCGCTCGCGCCCCAAGGAGTCTCGCGTTGAAGCCTTCGACCTTTCGCCGCATCGCGCTCGCCTACTCGGGCGGACTCGACACCAGCATCATCGTGCCGTGGCTCCGGGACCGCTTCGACTGCGAAGTGATCTGTTACTGCTCGGACGTCGGACAGGGCGCCGAACTCGCCACCGTCGAGTCGCGCGCGCGCGCCAGCGGCGCAAGTCGCGTAATCGTCGAAGACTTGCGCGAGTCGTTTGCGAGCGACTACTGCTTCCCCTCACTCAAGGCCGGCGCCATCTATGAGGGACGCTACCTGCTCGGCACCTCGCTCGCGCGCCCGTTGATCGCGGCGCGTCAGGTGCACTGGGCGCTCGAGCTGGGCGCCGATGCGCTCGCGCACGGCTGCACCGGCAAGGGCAACGACCAGGTGCGCTTCGAGCTGGCCTATCAAGCCCTCGCACCCGCGCTGCCGGTGATCGCGCCGTGGCGCGAGTGGGACATCGTGTCGCGCGAGGATGCGCTCGCCTACGCCGCCACGCACGGCATCGCCGTCGAAGTGAAGCTCGAGGATCTGTTCTCGCGCGACGGCAACCTGTGGCACCTGAGCCACGAGGGCGGCCCACTCGAGGATCCGGCAAACGTCGCGCCCGAGAGCATGTATCGGCTCACTGCCGCTCCACCTCGGCGCCCTGCATCGCCGACTCGCATCGCGATCGGATTCGAGTCCGGCACGCCCGTGAGTCTCGATGGTGAGCGGATGAGCGGCGCGGTGTTGCTCGAGAAGCTCAACGCCGTCGCGGGCGCGCATGGCGTGGGTCGCGTCGACATCGTGGAGAGCCGCCTCGTCGGCATGAAGTCGCGCGGAGTCTACGAGACCCCGGCAGGCACGGTACTGCGCGAAGCCCTCGAGGACTTGTGCGCCACAACCCTCACGCACGACGTGATCCGCACGCGTGCCGAGCTGGCGCCGCGCTATGCCGATCTCGTGTACCAGGGGCAGTGGTTCTCGCCGCTGCGAAACGCGCTGCAGGCGTTCGTCGACGCGGCACTCGAACCGGTCAGCGGCACCGTCACGGTCGAGTTGTTCCAGGGCCGTGCCCAGGCGATCGCACGCACCAGCCCGCGCTCGCTCTACCAGCCGGCGCTGGCTTCATTCGACATGACCGGGTACGACGCCACCGATGCGGGCGGCTTCATCCGACTGTTCGGACTGCCGCTCGCGACCGCCGCACGGGTCGAGGCGGCGGCAAGGCTCGATGCCGCAGCACCGGTGGAGGCTTCCTCAACCGACGCAACGAAGGCGTCCGCGGCTCCCTCGCGCTCCGAAGCCGCGCCTGCCCCCGAGGTGTCGCATGCCCGCTGACGCCGTGTGGCAGGGCCGCATCGCGACCGGACTCGACCCGCGCGCCAAACGCCTCAACGATTCACTGCCGGTCGACAGCCGGCTGTGGCCCGAAGAGCTGCGCCTGTCGCGCGCCTGGGGCTCCGCGATCGCCGAGTGCGGAGTGCTCGACGCGACCGAGCTGCGCGAGTTGCTCATCGCGTGTGACGCGCTCGAGGCTCAGCTCGCCGCCGGCACGGCAACGCTCGAGGGCGAGGACGTGCACTCGGGCGTCGAGGCCGCACTCGAATCGCGCTGCGGCGATGCCGCCCGGCGCCTCCACACCGGACGCAGCCGCAACGATCAGGTCGCCACGCTGCTGCGCATGCGCGTGATGTCGATGTGCGAGGACACGGTCGAGGCGATCCAGGCGCTCGAACGAGCGCTCGTCGCCCAGGCGCGCGCCTCCGGCACCATCGCGGTCGCCGCCTACACGCACCTGCAGCCCGCACAGCCGGTGCTGCTCGCACACCTGTGGCTCGCGCACCTGGCTGCATTCGAGCGCGACGAAGAGCGCTTCCTGACCGCGCGCGAAGCCGCCGATCGCATGCCGCTCGGCTCGGGGGCCGTGGCCGGCTCGCCGCTGCGCGTCGATCGCGCGACGCTCGCACAGACGCTCGGGTTTTCGCGCCTGGCCGAGAACAGCGTCGACGCGGTCGGCGATCGCGACTTCGCGGTCGAATACCTGCAAGCCGCGGCATTGCTCGGTGTGCACCTGTCGCGCCTCGGCGAGGACCTGGTGCTGTGGTGCTCGCCGGCGTTCGGCTGGTACACCCCCGGCGACGGCTTCTCGACCGGCTCGAGCCTGCTCCCGCAGAAGCGCAATCCCGATCTGTTCGAGCTCGCGCGAGGAAAGAGTGCGCGTCTGATCGCGAACGCGCAGTGCCTCGCCACGCTGCTCAAGGGACTGCCGAGCGCCTATCAGAAGGATCTGCAGGAAGACAAAGTGACGGTGTTCGACAGCGGGGACACGCTCGAGGCCCTGTTGGCGCCGCTCCCCGACGCGATCACCACGCTCACCGCGCGGCCCGCCAGAATGCGCGCCACCCTGACGCCTGACCTGCTCGCCGTCGAACTCGCCGACGCGATGGTCGAGCGCGGAGTCCCGTTCCGCGATGCGCACGGGGCGGTCGGCCGCCTGTGGGCCGCCGCCGAACAGCAGGGCGTCGAGCCCGCGGCACTCCCACTGGGCGAACGCCTCGCCTTGTCGCCTCACTTCACCGACCCGATGCTCGCGAGCCTGAGCGTGGAATCCGCGCTCGCACGACGAAGCCATTCGCCAGGAGCCGGCCCTGAATCCGTCGCCGCGCAGCTCAAGCGCGCCGAAGCGAGACTCGGACTCGGGGTCGGCGATCCCGAAGGCCCGGGCGCCGGCAGCGAGCTGCAGCAGGACGCCACGCCGGGCCTGCCCTTCGAAGGCGTGCCCGAGCTGGCCCCGGCCAGCAGCGCAACCTCAAAGTGCATGCGAATCCGGCGCGCCAGGCTGGACGACGTCACCGCCATCGCCGGTCTCATGGCCGGCTACGTCACGCAGGGCATTCTGCTGCCGCGGCCCGTAAGCGAACTGTTCCAGTGCGTGCGCGAGTTCGTGGTCGCCGAGGACGGCACCGAGATCGTCGGCTGCGCCGCGCTGCGACTGCTGTGGGGCGACCTCGGTGAGGTGCGCTCGCTGGCGGTCCGCGGCGATCAGCACGGGCGCGGCATCGGGCAGCAGCTGGTGACCGCGGTGCTCGACGAGGCGCGGGCGATCGGTCTGCCGCGCGTGATCGCGTTGACTCGCGAGGTGCCGTTCTTCCAGCGCGTCGGCTTCTCGGTCGCCTCGCGCGAACACATGCCGCGCAAGGTGTGGACCGATTGTGTGCGGTGCCCCAAGCGGCACGCGTGTGACGAAGTTGCCGTCGTGCTCGACCTGATTCCCGGTGCCTCCGAAGCGGCTGAGCGTGCCGGTCGTTCGTATGTATTGCCGATTCCGCAAATGGTCGATCTGCCGATCCTCTCCCAGCCCGTCGTCTCGTAACTCGGAGGAACGCCCGTGAACGCTTCACCCCGCCATCTCATCGATCTCATCGGCCTCGACCGCGACTGGGTGCTCGCGCGGTTTGCGGAGGCCGATCGCCTGCGTGCCGCTCGCGGCACCGCTCGCGCACCACGGCCCATGGCGGGGCGTACCGCGGCACTCGTGTTCCACAAGCCGTCGCTGCGCACGCGTGTTTCGTTCACGGTCGGCATGCACGAACTGGGCGGTGACGTCGTGGACCTGAGTGCCGTCGAGGTGAGCGAGACCGGGCGCGAGAGTCTGCCCGACGTGGCACGAGTGCTTTCGAGCATGGTGGACCTGATCGTGGTGCGCACGTTTGCGCACCGCATCGTGCGAACGCTGGCCGACCACAGTTCGGTGCCCATCATCAATGCGCTCACCGACTTCTCGCATCCCTGTCAGGTGCTGTCGGATCTCTACACGCTGTGGCGCAACGGACGCGACCTCGACGCGCTGACGATCGCGTGGGTCGGCGACGGCAACAACGTGCTGCACTCGTGGCTCGAAGCCGCGACGTTGTTCGGCTTCACGTTGCAGATCGGCGTGCCCGATGGCTTCGAACCCGACGCCGGGCTGTTCCTCGAAGCCGAGCGGCGCGGGCGGCTGCGGCGTGTGCGCGATCCGCGCGAAGCGGTGCGCGGCGCCGACGTGGTCTACACCGACACCTGGACCAGCATGGGCCACGAAGCCGACGCCGACTGGCGGCGCGTGGCGTTCGCCGGCTATCAGGTCAACGACTCCCTCATGGCGCTCGCCAATCCCGGGGCGTTGTTCATGCACTGCCTGCCCGCGCATCGCGGCGAGGAAGTGACCGACTCGGTGATGGACGGCGCGCGCAGCATCGTGGTGGAACAGGCGGAGAACCGACTCCATCTGCAGAAGGCGCTGATGGTGGCGCTGGCCGCTGCGGGCGCGGAACGCGCGACCCGTTCGACGGGCAAGGCGATCGCGAGCGGCCCCCGGGCGCTGACTCCGCGCGTCGCGACCCGCAGAGCCGCACGAGTGGTCGAAGCCGTGGCCGCGAGCCGCTAGTATCTCCGCTTCCTTCGCGCGCGAACACCCGAGGACTTCCACGCATGCGGCGGGTCACAACTGGAGTGATCGAAGCGCCACCCGACCGGCTGCGCTCCTGCGCCTGTACCCAGGCGCAGCTTCAGTCCGAGGTGTTCCAAGGCTGGGTCACGCGCATCGGTGAGCGCCCGCTGCGCATGCATCGGAAGATCTGGGAGTACTGCTTCATCGCCCAGGCGCTGCACGAGCGCGGCATGCTGGAGCCGGGACGCCGCGGGCTCGGATTCGCGGTCGGCCACGAGCCGATGCCGTCGCTGTTCGCGAGCTTCGGTTGCGAGATCGTCGCGACCGACGTGGCGACCGAGCAGGCGCGCAAGGCCGGCTGGGTGGAGACCGATCAGCATGCGGACTCACTCGAAGCGCTCAACCGCCGCGGCCTCTGCGACCCGGAACGGTTCCGCCGCAACGTCTCGTTTCGATTCGCCGACATGCGTGCGATCCCCGCGGATCTGGGGAGCTACGACTTCGTGTGGTCGTCGTGCTCGCTCGAACACCTCGGCACCATGGCGCTCGGCAAGCGCTTCGTCGAGCAATCGATGAAGCACTTGAAGCCGGGTGGCGTCGGCGTGCACACCACCGAGTACAACCTGGGCTCGAACCTGTTCACCCTCACGCGCGGCTCGACGGTGTTGTTTCGCAAGCGCGACCTGCGCGAGATCGCGGCGCGCGTGGAGCGGCTCGGTGGCCACGTCGACCTCGACTTCACCGAAGGCGACCTGCCGTTCGACCGCGTGGTGGACAAGCCCCCTTACCAGCACGAGGTCCATCTGCGCCTGCGGGTGAAGGCGTTCGTCGCGACCTCTTTCGGACTGATCGTCGAGAAGGCCTCCGAGCCGGCGAGCCCCTAGCACCAGGGCCTCGCCCGCGGACGCCCGGGCCACAGGAGCGCGCCCGTCCGCCCGGCAAACCCCGCCGAGCGACGAGGTTCCACTGCCGAACGCCCGCCCCAGTCGCTCGGGCCCGCCAATATGCGCATCGCCCGCAACCCATGGCGAGGGGGTGCCGTATGCTGAGCAACGATCGATCGGTCCGGCCGCGGCCGGGCTCTGGCTGGAACCTTCGGAGGTTGCCGTGAAAGCCCTCGTCCCATGCGCCGTCGCGGCGCTCGCCATCCTGACGGCCGCTCCTCCGGGTCATGCTTCCGCGGTGCTTCAGACCGAAGCTCGCTCCTGGAAAGTCACGCCGAACACCCGCGTGCGTCTCGACTTCCCGGTCGGTGACCTGCACGTCAAGGCGGCCAGCGGCAGCGAAGTGCGCTTCGAACTCCAGGTGCGCTGCAAGAACGGAAGCACCGACGCATGCGAGCGGCGCGCCTCGCGGCTCAAGCTCGAACACCACCAGAGCGAGGGCGACCTGCGGCTCAAACTCGAGGGCTACCCCAAGGCCACCGGCGGCATGGGCTTCGTTCTCGACGGCATCCTCTATGTTCCGAGCGCCTGCGCGGTCAACATCGACATGGGCGTGGGTGACCTCGAAGTCGATGGCATGCGCGGCGATCTGGACGTCGATCTCGGCGTCGGCGAAGCCACGGTGTGGCTCGAACGTGCGGCGATCTCGAGCGTGAACGTGGACGTCGGGATTGGCAGCGCGACCGTCGACTCGCCCGATGGCAGCACGCGCGGGCGCGGATGGCTGGGTCGTACGGTGCACTGGAGCCCCGGCGGCGGCACCTCGCGCATCAGCCTCGATGTCGGCGTCGGCGAAGCACAGGTGAAGGTTCGATAGTCGCGATCACGCGCGGTCGAGCGCATAAATCGCTGTGCTAGAGTGCGCGAACATGTCGCGCACTCTTTCGCTTTCCTGGTCGCGAGCGGCGTCACACACCGGCGTCTCGATCGCACTCCTCGCGGCCCTCGCGCTTCCGGGTCGCTTCGTGCACGCGCAGCCCGCGCCGCCGACGGCCGCCGCCACCGCCTCGATCTACAAGGTCGAGTTTGCGGCCCCGCCGGACTCGGTCAAGCCCGGCACCTCGGTGACCAGCACCGGAGTCGCGCCCTACTGGCTCACCAAAGCCGAGCGATCCGGCTACCGTCAGACGCCCAGCTACGACGAGACGATCCGCTTCTGCCGTCAGCTCACCGCCGGTTCTCAGAACGTGCGCTACCTGACCTACGGCGTGAGCGGGCAGGGTCGCGAGCTGCCGCTGCTGGTGCTGTCGCGCGATCGCGCGTTCACCCCCGCCGCCGCGATCGCGACCGGCAAGCCGATCGTGCTGATCCAGAACGGTATCCACTCGGGTGAGATCGAAGGCAAGGACGCGTGCCTGGCGCTGGCGCGCGACATCCTGGTGACGCGCACCCGCGAACGCCTGCTCGACAGCGTGATCGTGCTGATCCTGCCGATCTTCTCGGTCGACGCGCACGAGCGCACCGGCCCGTGGAATCGCATCAACCAGAACGGTCCCGAGTCGATGGGCTGGCGCGCCTCGCCGATCGGTCTCAATATGAATCGCGACTACATGAAGGTCGAGACCCCCGAAATGCAGGCGCTGCTCTCGCGCGTCTTCACGCAGTGGTGGCCGCACCTGCTGGTCGACAATCACACCACCAACGGCGCCGACTACCAGCACGATCTGACCTACAGCGTGAATCACGGGCCGGTGGTGCCACGGCCGATCGAGCGGTGGATGACACACGCGGTGTCCGAGCGCATCATCGAGCGCACGCGCGCCATGGGGCACTTGCCGGCGCCCTACTTGTCGTTCAAGGACGGCAGCGACCCGCGCAGCGGGATCGTCGATTCGCCCTCGGCACCGCGCTTCTCGACCGGCTATCCGCCGCTGCACGGCCGCGCCGCGATCCTGACCGAGACGCACATGCTCAAGCCCTACGCGAATCGCGTGAAGGCGACCTACGACTTCATGGTCGCGATCCTCGAGGAGTTGAACGCGCGACCGCGCGAGCTGGCGCGTGCGGTCGCCGAGTCCGAGGCCGAGATCGTCACCCGCGGGCGCGAGGCCGTGACGAGCCGCCGCGACGTGGTGCTCGCCACCACCTCGACCGACAGTGCGGAGAGTTTTCCCTATCGCGGAGTCGAAACGCGATGGGAGACGAGCCCCATCACGGGTGCTTCGGTGCCGCACTTCGGCACCGCGCCGTGGGACACCCTGGTGCCGCTCTACCAGCTGCAACGACCGACCGTGGTGGTGCGCCAACCCGCGGGCTACGTGGTGCCGCAGGAGTGGCGAGCCGTGCGCGAGAAGCTCGAGCTGCATGGCGTGCGGGTACGCCGCCTCACGCGCGCATGGACCGACAGCGTCGAGATCGCGCACATACTCGAAGCACCGTCGAATCCCGCGACCTTCGAAGGCCATCGCCCGCTCGAGGTGAAGCGCGTGCAGCTCGAGCGCGTGCGCCGCAGCTTCCGCGCAGGTGATCTGTGGGTGGCGCTCGATCAGCCGCAGGGTCTCGTCGCCATGCACCTGCTCGAAGCCCAGGCTCCCGACGGGCTGCTGGCCTGGAACTACTTCGACACGATCTTCCAGCGCAAGGAGTACGCCGAGGACTACGTCATGGAGCCGATTGCCAAACGCATGATGGAGGCCGACCCGGCGTTGGCGGATTCGTTCCGCGTGCGGCTGATCCGTGACCCCGCGTTTGCAAAGGATGCGGGCGCGCGCACCGACTTTTTCTATCGGCGTTCGCCCTGGGCCGATCCCGAGCAGGACCGCCACCCCATTGCACGGGCGTTGCGACGGCCGCCGGAGTCCGTGTTCGCTCCGTAGCGCGCCGCCGGCGTTGTCACAAACTTCCCGGCTCCCCGGTTCCTCTTCCGTAGCGCGGCGCCATCGGCGCGCCAGGCGTTGGACTACGGAGGATGCCCGTGAAAGTCAGATTCATCCTGTTGATCGTTGTTGCGACGTTCATGTCGCTCGCCCTCTTGAGCTGCGGCAGCAAGAGCCCGACCGAGCCCAACGAAGTCGAGCTGTCCTGCGCCAACTTGAACCTGGCCCCCGACAGCATGCGGGTGGACGTGGGCACACCCGCGTTCTCGAATCCGACGAGTGTCACCAATCCGCTGTTCCCGGTCAGCGCCCAGAGTCGAGTCCTCCTGATGGGCAACGTGGATGGCGCTCCGTTCCGTGTGGAAGTCACCCTGCTGCCTGGAACGCGGCTCATCACCTGGAATGGAAACGCCGTAGAGACGCTGGTCTCTCAGTACGTCGCGTTTCTCGGCGGGCGTATCCACGAAGTAGCCCTCGATTGGTACGCGCAGGCCGATGACGGCGCGGTCTGGTACTTCGGCGAGGACGTCTTCAACTACGAAGACGGGCGCATCTCCGACACCGACGGCACCTGGCTCGCAGGTCTGGATGGGCCCCCGGGGATGATCATGGCGGGTGTCCCTCAGGTCGGTGATGTCTGGCGGCCCGAGAACATTTGTGAGTCGGTGTTCGAGGAAGTCACCGTCCAGTCGGTCGGCGTCACCGTGAACGGCCCGCAAGGTCCGATCAACGGCGCGATCATCGTGCGCGAGCTTCATCTGGATGGAACACAGGAGAGCAAGACCTTCGCGCCCGCCTACGGCGAATTCTCGACCGGCTCAGGTACCAATCTGGAGGCCGTCGCACTGGCGCTGCCGACCGATGCGCTGGCGGGACCCATGCCGGCCGAACTCAACACGCTGTGGACGGGAGCGGCGCAAGTCTTCGACGCGGCCGGGTCCGGAGCCTGGAGCACCGCCTCCGCCTCGGTCACTGCGGTGAACGCGGCCTGGGCCACCTTCCAGACCGGTTCGCTACCACCCATGCTGCTCGCGCAGATGAACGAAGCCCGCGGCCGGCTCGTGAGTGCGGTCAATGCCACGCAGGTCGCGAATGCCCGCCAGGCGAGCATTGACGTCGCGCGTGCGACGCTCGACTTTCAACAGCGTCACAGGCCACGCGCCGAAGTCGACACCGACCTGATCGAGCTGTGGATTCGTCAGCTCCTGGTGGACGAGGCCGCGAACGATGAGGGCGCCGTCATGGGCGATGTCGTCGCGATCAAATGGACGCGGGACCGACTGACTTCGTCCGAAGCAGCACCCATCGAAGCGGACGTACGGGCAGTGCTGGCGGCCGTGGAGGCTCGCGATCCGGTGGCGACCAAGGCAGCAGCCGCGCGGCTGCGGCGCACGCTGGCCAGGTAACGGCTGGATTCGGCGCCTCAGCGAGTGAGCGACTCGGCGTTTCGGGTCGCTCGCTCGTCAGGGCGGCACTACCACCGTCTACACCGACGACGCCAACGGCAACCGTAAGCGTCCCCGCCAAGCAGACAGCTTGGAACTGGACTCGTCCACAGCTTGCGCCTTCGGCATGATCACTCCAGCAGGTATCGGACTGCCCATCATCTGACCGCCACCCGCTATGGCAGAATCCCCCGCCCACCCGAGGATTCCGCCCATCACCAGCCCGCCTCCCCTCCACTCCACCCGCGACCGTCGCCTCATCTACCTGATGGCGTTCCTGAGGGCGACCGGCACCGGCATGGTCGGTGTGGTGGCGGGGCTCTATCTCGCGCGCGTCGGGCTCGGCGGTGCCGCACTCGGAAACGTGCTTGCGAGCGGGCTCGCCGGTATTGCGATCGCCCTCACAGTGGTCACGCTCGCATCCGATCGCGTCGGTCGTCGCCGTACGCTGGTCGCGCTCGGCATTCTCACCGCCGCGGGCACCCTCGCGTTCGCATGGGCCTCGGGGCCCTGGCTTCTGGCCGGGACCGCGTTCATCGGCATGATCAATGGCATGGGGCGTGATCGCGGCGCTCAGCTGGTGCTCGAGCAGGCGATCATTCCGGCGACCACGTCCGATCACGAACGCACCTCGGTGTTCGCGCGCTACAACGTGGCGCAGGATCTCGGCCACGCCCTGGGCGCGCTGCTATCGGCGGCCCCTGCGCTGTGGTTCGGTGGTGATCCGGTCGCCTCGATCGCGTCGCTTCGCACCGTGCTGGTCATGCACGCGGTGCTCTCGCTGGTCTGCGCAGCATTCGCGCTGGCGCTGTCCTCGCAAGCCGAAGCGGAAGGTGCGCCACGCCTCCACATCTCTCCCGAGACCCGCCCGCGGTTGATTCGCTGGTCGGCACTCTCATTCGTCGACAGCCTGGGCGGTGGCTTCCTCACCACCGCGGCCCTCTCGCTCATCTTCGCGACTCGCTTCGGGGCGAGCGAGAGCCAGCTTGGGCCCCTGTTCTTCGGCGCGCGGGTGCTCAACGCGCTCTCTCACTTCGGCGCCGCATGGTTGAGCCGCCGCATCGGACTCCTGAACACCATGGTGTTCACGCACATTCCGTCGAGCCTGCTGCTCGCTTCGGTCTCGATCGCGCCCAACTTCCTCGTCGCCTCGATCCTGTTTCTGCTGCGCGAAGGCCTGGTCGAAATGGACGTGCCGACCCGCCAGTCCTACGTCATGGCCATCGTGCGGCCGGACGAACGCACCACCGCCGCCGGGATCACCGCTCTGGTGCGCACCACCGCATGGGCGATCGGACCGGCGGCCGCGGGCCTGTTGCTCGGAGGGGCGTCATCGAGTGCGGCGCTGGCGGTCGGCGCGGGGCTCAAGATCAGCTACGACCTCATGCTGTGGGGTGCGTTTCGCCGCGTGAAGCCGCCCGAAGAACTCGCGCCGAAACCCTAGCGACCCGGCGTCCACAGCGCGCGCGCGCTGCTCGAGCCGACCGGGGTCGAGAGCCGCGCCAGGTACAGGCCGGCCGCAGCGGCGCCCCCATCGAGCTCGCCGTTCCACGACACGCGGCTCGACCCCGGCGGCAGCGCGCGATCGAGCAGCCGCTTCACGTGACGCCCGCTCACGTCGAACAGGTCGAGCTTGCAGGTCATGGTGTGACTCACCTCGACCTGAAACTCGACGCGACCCGATCCGAACGCGCCGTCCAGCACACGCACCCTCGGGCCGCCCGCGATCTCGCTCGCATCCTTCACCGCGGTCACCATCGGGGTCTCGAACGCGAAGTGCGGCGCGGTCCCCCATTCGACCCAGTACAGGTCGATCGAGCGATGGAAGTCGTTCGCGGCCATGAACAGCGTTTCGCCGTCGTGCACGTAGAACTCGCAGCCGAACAGGCGGCTGGTGTTCGGCACTTCCCACTCGAGGCGCCGCTGCGAGGTCCACTGCGACGGCGGACCCAGCAGGTTCGTGGTGGTCTGATAGTTGATCGGAAGGCCCGACTCGGTGGTATAGAACAGGTAGGTGGTGCCGTCGACGAACGCGAAGGCCGGCGATTCGATGGTGCGGCCGTAGGTGTACGCCTCGCCGGTGTTCAGCAGCGGACCGCGATCCTCCCACTCGAACAAGTCGCCGTCCGACTCCGCCACGCCGATCATCATCTGGCCGGTGGTCGAGTCCACCATCGCGCCGTAGTACATGAGCCAGTGCCCGGTGGTGCTCGGATGCGGGATCACGATCGGATCGCGAAAGTTCCCGCCCCATGGCGTGTGCGGATTGCAGAACGTCCACGGCGCGTCGCTGCAATCGAAGATCGGCTGCGGGTAGCGCGTCCAGTTGTACAAATCTTTCGAGGTCGCGATGCCGATGCGTTGTGTCTGGTTGTACGCGGGCGGCTGGTACGTGACGCCGGTGTAGAACAGGTAGAACAGCGAGTCGGTCACCAGCAGGCTGGGCGCCCAGATGTGCATGTTGTCCCACTGGGTCGGCCGCCGATCGAGCACCACCGGCTGCTCTTCCCACGCGATCAGATCACCCGAGGTGGTGTGGCCCAGATCGCGCGTGGTCGAGTCGAACGGCAGGATCACGTTCAGGCGCATGTAGAACAGGTGGTAGGACCCCTGGTGCCACAGCATCGTCATCTCCTTCGGCCGATAGGGCGAAGGCGGCACCATGCGGCACGGCGGAGGTACGCTCGTGGCTGCATGGGTGGCGGCCGGGGCGCGCAATGCGAGCACCGCGCAGGTCACGAGCAAACCGGCGATCATGCAGCGGCGCAGCGAGTTTCGGATGGCGGGAACTCGTGGAATCAAGCGGTGTCAGGGCGGGGAGTCGTGGTTCTCGAGGACGAGTCCCGCGCTGGGCCGCGGGCATGAGCGACCGAGAGTGTACCGCACCAATCGGCCGGAAAAACACGGTTTTCGCTATTCGTTCGGCCCCCGCACGCGGTGCTAACCTCGCCGCCCTCGAGCCTCCCCGAGTACCCCATGCGAATCATCCTGTTTCGGCACGGACCCGCCGGCAGCCGCGATGCCGCGCGCTGGCCGGACGACGCGGATCGCCCGCTCACTCAGCGGGGAACCGCGCGCACCCGTGCGTCCGCGCGGGGCCTCGCGCGCCTGGCGGGACCGGTCACGCGCATCTACTCGAGCCCGCTCGAGCGCGCCCGGCACACCGCCGAACTGTTGCGGACGGCGCACGGGCTCGATGCCCCGATCGAGTACCTCGATGCACTTGCGCCCGGTGGTTCGTTTCGCGAAGTTCTCAAGACACTCTCCGACTGCGAGGCGACCGAAGTCGTCGCGCTGGTCGGACATGAACCCGATCTCGGAAAACTCGCGGCGATTCTGGTGTTCGGAGCTCCGGCGACGACGCTCGCGCTCAAGAAGGCCGGGGCGTGCACGATTTCATTCATCGGCGCGCCGGCACCCGGCGAAGGCCGCCTCACCGCATTTCTTCCACCGCGCCTGCTGCGAGAGGCGCGGCTCAAACGGAGCAAGGCATGACGCAATCGACGCCGGCCGTGACCGGCACCTTCGGCGCGCTGGCGCCCGAATACCCGGGCCGGCTGTTCATCGTCGAGGGCATCGACGGCTCGGGCAAGAGCACGCAACTCACGCTGCTCGCGCAGTGGTTGCGCGGCGAGGGCTACCCGGTGGTGTTCAGCGAGTGGAACTCGTCGCCGATCGTGCGCGTCACCACTTCGCGCGGCAAGCGCCGCAAGGTGCTCACGCCGCTGACCTTCTCGCTCATTCACGCGACCGATTTCTCGGATCGAGTCGAGCGCGAAATCCTGCCGTGTCTGAAGGCCGGCGGCATCGTGCTGGCGGATCGCTACGTCTACACGGCGTTCGCGCGCGACGTGGTGCGCGGCGTGCCGCCGCGCTGGGTGCGCTCGCTTTATCGCTTCGCGGTGGTGCCGACACTGGCGGTCTACTTTCGCGCACCGCTCGAAGTCGCGCTCAAGCGCATCCTGTCGGGGCGCCCCAAGCTCAAGTACTACGAGGCGGGCATGGACATGCAATGGCACGCCGACATCCAGGAGTCCTACAAACTCTTTCAGGCCCGCATCCTCGCCGAGTACGAACAGCTGGTGCCGGAGTACGGGCTCACCGTGATGGACGCGACCCTGCCGGTCGAGCGCCAGCAGCAACTGCTGCGCAAGCTCGTGAAGCCGCTGCTCCCCAAGCTGCGCCGCAGCCGCGCGAAGAAGGTCGCCAATGCCTCGATTTGAATCCCTGGGCGACGGGATCCCGGGCGTGCTGCTCGAGGATCTGACCGGCTGGCTGATCGTGGTCGAGGGCACCGACGGCGTCGGCCGCACCACTCACGTCAACTTGTTGCGCGAGTACCTCGAGCGACTCGGCTACGCGGTCGCCGAAACCGGCTTCACGCGCTCCGACCTGACGAGCCGTGGCCTTCAGCGCGCCAAGCAGGGAAACACGCTGGGCTCGAACGCTTTCAATCTCTACTACGCGACCGATTTCGCCGATCGGCTCGAACACCAGATCGTGCCGGCGCTGCGGGCGGGCTTCGTGATGCTCACCGATCGCTACTTCTACTCGCTGATGGCGCGCGCCGTGGTGCGCGGCGCCGAGCCCGAGTGGATCCGCCAGGTCTACTCGTTCGCGCTCAAGCCCGACGCGGTGTTCTACCTGCGCATCGACGTGCCGGACCTGGTGCCGCGCGTGCTCACCTCGGGCGGATTCGACTACTGGGAATCGGGCATGGACATCCCGATGGGCGACGACCTCTACGACTCGTTCATCAACTACCAGTCGCGCGTGATCCAGCAACTCGATCGGCTCTCGAGCGACTACGACTTCGACGTGATCGACGCGACTCAGTCGGTCGAGGAGATCGACGAGTACCTCACGCAAAAGGTCGCGGCCCTGTTGCAATCGACGCCTGCGCGCCCGGCACCGCGGCTGGCGACGACCTGAAGCGAACCGCATGTCGCACGGCACCGCCGAAGCATCGAGTCACTCGCTGACCGAGGGATTCGCCACACTCGCCCGCGCCGCCGCGCGGGTACGAGCCGATGCGGATCCTGACGCGATTCACGACGCGCGCGTTGCCGCCCGCCGGCTCTCCGCACGGCTCGACTTCTGGCGCCCGCTGCTCAACGGCCGCGACGCCCGTCGCGCGCGCCGGCGCGCACGCCGGCTGCGCAGGGCGCTCGGATTCGCGCGCGGCATCGAGGTGGTGCTCGAGTCCCTGCCACGGCTCGCACCCGAGCTCCCGCCCGCTGCGCGTGAAGCGCTCGCGACCTGGCAGCTCGAACTCGAGCGCGAACGACCTGCCATTGCCGCCGCAGCGGCAGCTGTGGTGACGCCGCGGCGGCTCGACCGCATTCATAACGCGATCGCGGACGCAACCGAGGGGCTCGGCGAACGGGCGCAGCGCGCCACCGACCTGCCGGCCCAGCTCGACCGCCGGGTTCAGCGTCGCGCCGTGCGGGCGCGAGCCGCGCTCTCGATCGCGTTCGCCGCGCTCGATGACGCCGCGCTGCACGAGGCCCGCATCGCGATCAAGGGCTGGCGTTACGCGCTCGAGTGCGCTCACGAGGCGGAACGCGCCGCGCCGGCCGGCGAGCACCGCTCGCACCGCGCACGCACACCGAGGATCGAGAGCCTGCGCAAGCTGCAACTGGCGCTCGGTGCGATTCAGGATCTCGCCGAGTGCCGCGCGGCGCTCGAGCGCCGCGCGACGCTGCACACTCCGCCGCTGCGCGAGGTGTTCGAACCGCTCGAGTCGGCACGCGCCGCGGCGATTGAACGCGCGGTGCGATGCGCCGGCAAGCTCGAGTCGGCTAGCCCCGACTGACGATCTTGAGCGGAGGCGAGGCCTCGGAGCTTTTCGCGACCGCCTCCGCGCGCCGCGTTCCCGCCTCCGGCGCCCGTGCCGCCACCGGGTCGAGCTTCACGATCATGCGCATCGGCCGCTTGCGCGAACCGAGCATACGCGCGAGCAGCTCGGTGCGCCCGCGTGCGGCCCACAGCTCGAGCTTGGCGTCGCGCCGCGCGGCGACCAGCAGCGCCGCACGATCCCCGCGCCGCGAGACGCGTACGCCGCGAATCAGCTGATAGTGGCTGCGATCGAGCCCCTCGGCGACGCGCAACATGCCGGCCAGCCACCGCACCGTGCGACGACTCGCCCTGGGAAGTGCGGCGAATTCGGGATCGCGTTTGCGCGGCGCCGCCTTCGAGTGATACCGCGCGACCAGCGCCACCAGATCGACCTCGGCCGACGACAGCCCGCGTAGGTTTCCGTTTCGGATGATGTAAGCGGAGTGCTCGGCGTGACGATCGAAGCCGACCGCGGAGCCGACGTCGTGCAGCAACGCCGCGTAGTGGAGCAGGTCGCGCACTCCCGCATCGAGGCGATGCTCGGTGGCCAGTGCGTCGAACAGCGCCAGCGCCAGCATCGCCACGTGACGTGCGTGCGGTGCGTCGCTCTGGAAGCGATCGAGCAGCGCCAGCACGCTGCGCAGCCGCAGGTCCTCGATCGGCGCGAGCCGCGAGATCTCGTCTCGGTGCTTCTCGATGTAGTCGGTGACGAGTCCTTCGCGCACCCCGAAGTCGGAGACCGTGATGCCGTTCATGCCGGTGGCCTCGAGCACGTGCAGCAGCACCAGCGCCCCGGGCACGATGATCTCGGCGCGACGCGCATCGATGCCGGGCAGCCGTTCGCGCTGAGCCAGCGTCATGCGCGACAGCCGCCGCGTGAGTTCGGACAGCGCCTCGAGGGTCAGTACGTGGCCGTTCATGTGCTCGATCGCCGCACCATGCTCGAGCCAGTGCGCGATCTGAGCCAGCGCATGGATCGAGCCCGACGATCCGTAAGCACGGGAGGGCTCGAGCGCGCCGACGCGCTTGATCGAGTCCCTGGCGGCCTCGCGAATGTGACGACGCAGGCGCTGCACGTCGCCGCGCGACGGCGGATCGGAGTCGAGGAATCGCTCCGAGAGCCGCAGCGCACCGAGCGGAGCCGAGGTGGCGAGCAGCAGCCGCTCGCGATCGCCGACCACCAGCTGAGCGCTGCCGCCCCCGATGTCGACCACCAGCGCCGGACCGTCACCCAGCTGCAGCGCCGACTTGACTCCCAGGTAGATGAGACGCCCTTCGACCTCGGCCGGAATGACGCGCGGCTGCACGCCCGAAGCCGCGCGCGCAGCCTGCAGGAACTCGCCGCCGTTTCGGGCCTCGCGCACCGCCGCGGTGGCGGTGCACAGGATGCGATCCGCGCCGTGTCGCCGCGCGAGCTGAGTGAAGCGCGCCAGCGCCTCGACGGTGCGCTGCATGGCATCGCGGCGCAGACCGGCGCCGCGGAACGAACCGCGGCCGATCTGCACTACCTCGCGCTCACGCTCGACCACCACGAAGGAGCCGACCGACGTGGCATCGGCGATCACCATGTGGATCGAGTTGGTGCCGATGTCGATGGCGGCGATGCGCACGGGAGGGCTCCGGAGGCGGGCGAGAGACGGCGACGCGGGAAGTATCGGCCGCCACGGCGCAACGGCCAAGCAATCGTCCTCGTCCGGCCCCGACCCGACGAACGCGGAGATCCGAGCCGACCAGCGCGGCTGCGGCGGAATCGTCTCGACTGGGATCGGTCACGGCCTGCCGCGCGGGCCTCTCCCCCCATCGCAAGCCCCTGTCAGGCACCTGCTTGCGAATGTCACGATCCGGTCACGATTCGTCACTCCCCCCTTGTGGCCGAACAAGACCCGGACTAGCCTCACATCGTCATGAAACTCCCCGTCGCGCTGACACTGCTGCTGGCCGTCGCCTGCATTCCCGCAGGCGGGACGCTCGCGTATGCGGGCGCGCACCCTGCCGAGGGCCGTTCGATGCCCGACGGCTCGATGCCCGATCCGGACTCCGAGTGCCTGGTGTGCGCACCGGACCAGCGCCGCCTGCCGGACGGCACCTGCGCCGACATGTGGCGCAATGCGACATCGGAGTACTTCCCGATCGGTGGCGTCCAGAGCACGGCACCGCTGGCTCGCATCACGATGCGCGGCATCGAATCTCCGCGGCGCACGCGCGCAGCGCTGCGAGTGACCGACCTGCTTCACGCGATCATGCCGAGTCGTTCGCCCGTCAGCGGCCACGCGACCGTGTTCGGCGGCAGTTCGGCCGGCAGCGCGGCGTCCGCCGGTTCGGTGGTCACACCGGCGAGTCCTCCCGCGAGCGGCTCCCCCGCGTTCTGGCAGACCGGCCGGCTCTATCTGGTCTCGCCGGTCCACGGCGGAATCGAGTAGCCAGGACCCCCGCGAACCACAGCAGCCACGACGCGCGCGCGACCACGACCGCGAACGTCCAGCCCTGCGGCAGGTAATCAAGCTCCAGCCGATGCGTCCCCGCCGGCACGCGCACGCCCCGCAGCATCAGGTTCACGCGGGCGATCGGAATCTCCGCCCCGTCGAGTGAGGCGCGCCAGCCCGGAAAGTGCGTGTCCGCGATCACCCAGAACGCCTCGGCCGACGCCGAGGTTCGAATCACCAGCCGATCGGGGTCATCGCGAATCCATTCGCACCGGGCACTGCGAACCCCCTCGAAGCCGGCGCTCGACTCGGTCGTGAACGCCACTCGCTCGGGCTCCCATGAGGGATCGCGCATCGCGGCGATCACCGCAGCGTCGTCCGGGAGCACTCGCACCGAGGCGACTGAGTAGCCTCGCGGCAACGCGGCGTGCATCGCCACCACCCGGCACTCGCCCGGAGCGCTCGCGATGGAATCGCCCGCCGCGCCGCATTGCCAGCCGACCGCGCAGGCCCGAAGCACGCTCTCGCACAGGAACAAATCCTCGCGAGCCGCACGATCCCATCGACTCGGGACCGCCCCGTGAAGTCCGGCAATCTGAGGGGCGCGCCACGCAATCCAGTCATTCGAGAATCCCAGCTCCGGATCCCCCGGCCACGCCCGATGGCGCGGATCGGCGGCCGCAAGGCGCGCCAGCGCCGGGGCGGGTGGCACTCGTAGCGGAAAGCCCGGCGAAGCGCTCGACGACGCCACCTGGCCGGTCGCCCGCTCGAGCACCGGTCGCACCTCGGCGAACAATGCGAGTGCCGCCAGAGTGGCGACGAGCCCGATCGCGGCCACACCGACCCGGTGGAGCGCACGCGGTCCGGCATTCGGGAATCCGGGCCTGAGCCATCGCGCCGACCCGCCCGCGCACTCGAGCACTCCGCGCGCCGCCAGCAACGCACCGCAACACTGCGTCACGATCAACCACGAGACCGGCGTTCGAAACGCCGAGCCGATCGGGAGCTGCAGCAGAACGCGAAGCGGTGGCGGCAGCCCCGTGCCCAGGCTCAACACCGCCGCGATCGCACCGAGCGCCGCGAGCCACCGGGCAGTGCGCGCCTCGCGACCGCGCGCGGCCAGCAACCCGATCACGGCCAGCAGCGCACCGACGAGCCCCAGTGAGTGCGAATAGTCGGTTGCCGCAAGCCCGCCGTGATAGCCGGGTCCACCGAAGCCCGCAGCGCGCGGCCACGCGAGCGCCAGCAGATCGAGCGGCGCAGCACTCCAGCGCGCGGCTTCGCGCAGCGCGAAACCCGAATCCGCGCGCTGCGTGTGGCGACCATAGAGCAGCGCCGGCAGCCACACCGCCGCCGACATCGAAAGCCCCAGCAGTGTCGCAATCACGTGGAGCCGCAGCCGCCGCGGTCGAGCGAAGCGGAGCGCACGTTCGATGGCGAACGGTGCCGCGAGGCACGCCACGATCACGAGAAACTGCGGATGGCCCGCGAGTCCCTCGAACGCCACGCACAGGGCGAGCAGGAGCGCGCATCCGGCAACCGCGGCGCGCGAGGTTGCCGCGGCGACTCCGTGCGTCGCGAGCAGGGTGGCCGGCAGCAGCGCGAGCGTGAGCGACTGCGCATCATGTCCGAATGCGAGCGGCACCAGAAGTCCCGGCGCGAGCAGCCACAGAGCCCCCGCGACAAAGCCCGCCGCCTCCGAACCCGGTGGCGCCACCGGCGAAACGCGTTCTTCGGCCTGCCCTATCCACAGCACTCGTCCAAGCCATGCCGCCGCGAGCGCTCCGAGGAGGCTTGCGATGATCGGCAACGCGCTCGGCATCCGACGACTCGCGCGGTCGAGCGCGTCCCAGGTGGTGAGCAGTCCGGCGGGCAGCCACTGCGGGCGCGGATCGGCGAGGCTCGCCCCGGCCGGAATCCCCATGAACACGTACGGATTCCAGAACGTGCGCTCGTGGAGCTCGGCCCAGCGGTCGCGCGAGAAGTCGGCGTAGGCCGCGTAGCGCCCCGTATCGCCCACCACGAATGGACGCCGTTCGAACAACTGCGGGGCGAACAGCAGCGCCCACAGCGCGACGAGTGCGATCGAGCCGAGAGCACCGGGCGCGGCCGACCGGCGCGCGGCGTTCACGGCACCGCGTTCGCCAGCAGGTGCCGGATCTCTTCCCGCATCGCGGGATCGTCGGTGCCCGCCGCCGCGCGTTGCCACAGCGCGCGCGCGCGATCACCGCGCAGCGCCTGCGCCTCGAGCCGGCCGAGCCCCATCAGGGCGATGGTCTCGCTCGAATCGAGCGCGAGTGCGCGATCGTAGGCCGCCCGCGCCTCGAGCGCGCGCCCGAGGCCGCGCGCCGCTTCGCCCGCCACCACCCACGCCACGGTATCGCGGGGTTCGCGCTGCGTGACGAGACCGGCATGGTGCAGCGCCTCGCTCCAGGCGCCGCGCCGCAATGCATCGACGCCCATCACGACGTGATGCGCGGTCGCGGCGCGGTCGCCGCTGACCCACACCATGGCGCGCGCCGCGTGCACCGAGCGCTCGAATTCGTCGTTCCACCACGCCGGGGCGCGCCCGAACCCGGGCTCGATGCGGTACAGCACCGCGGGCTTGGTGGGACTCACATGGATCGCCCGCAATCCCGGCACCCGGCTCGTGGTGTCGAGCAGATAGGCAAACTCGGGGCGCAGCTGAGTCTCGTACCACGAGAAGTAGAGATAGTCGGCGCCGTTGCCGCGCGCAAACGATCCGAGCGCCGCGAGATCCTCGACACGCGGAAACTCGACCACCGGCAGGCCCGAGTAAAAGCCGATGTGTCCCTTGCGGCTCATGACGCTGGCGCCACGCGCCGCATCGGCGGCGAGCGCGCGGCCGGCCGCGATCACCTCGGTCGGCGCATCCGAGAGCGCGAGACGCTGCACGTGAACGGCCGAGCCGAGCGAGAGCCCCATCGCAATCAACGCGACGCCGCGCGCCCACTGGCCGCTCGTCCAGCTAGCCACGCGTGCCTCCCAGCATGTCGGGATCGCCGCGCGAGGCGAGCCCCGCCGCCGCCGTCACGTAGAACGGCACCAGCGGCAGCGCATAGCGCGCACTGTGGAAGGCGGCGAGCAGCGCAACGAACGACAGCGCACCGAGCACCCACACGGGCCGCAACGGTGCCGCGCGGCGAAACCACACCAGTCTCGCCGCCCCGAACAGGAGCGCGACCGTCGCCGGCCATCCGATCAGCTCGCCGGCGTGCAACAGCAGGCGCCGAGGAATCGCGACCAGCCGGTCCCACACGAACCGGACCGGATCGCGGCGCACCACCTCGAGCAGCGTGAGGTGGCGCGCGGGCACTTCGCCGGGGGCACGAAGCGCATCCTGCGTGTTTCGGCTGCCGTTCGAGTTCGCGTAGAAGCCGTAGCCCTTGACCAGCATTTCGCCGGGAACCGAGCCGGCCGAGATCGAGAGCGCCGCCCACGGTGCGATCAGCACCAGAAAGCCGATCGCGAATGCCGCGGTCGAGTGCAGCGGACGCGTCGATGGCGCCGGGTTTCCGCGCACCAGCCACGCGCCCGCGAGCAGCGAGATCGCGCTGTAGCGAGTCAGCGTCGCCACGCCGGCGAGCAGGCCGGCGAGGAACGCTCCAATGGCACCACGCGCCGCGATCGTCGCCGCCACGCACGCCACGAGCAGAAAGGTGCCCAGCATGTCGGTGGTAGCCGAGTAGCCGTAGCGGACGAAAGTCGGATTGGTGACCAGGAAGCCGAGTACCCACAGCGCCGAGAGCGCGCCCATGCGCTGGCGCACCAGCAGGAACCACAGCGAGACCGCCGCGACAGCCGAGGCGACCGAGAGCAGCTTGGCCGCCAGGAAGCGATCCGGAATCAGAGCGCTGGCGACCGCGAGCGCCACTTCGTAGCCAGGGCCGACCACGATGTAGCGCGAGTAGTCGAGCTGGCCACGCTGAATGAGCGCGGCGCCCTGCGCGTAACCGCCGTAGAAGTCGCTCTCGGCCGCGTGGTCGCCGACCACGTGAACCGCCAGCGCCAGCCACAACAGCACACCTGTAAACAGTGCAATCGCTGCCCAGGCCGCACGCGCGATCCACGGGGATTCGGGGGAAATCGAATCGGGTGTGGAAACACTGCGCCGGGTCTCGCCAGGCGCGCGCATGCCGCCTCGGGCAACGGAAGTCGGGCTCTCGAGCCCCATGGTTCCCCCGTCCCCGATCGAACACGCTCGGTCCGAACGCAATGACTGTACGGATCAGCTTCGAATCATCACAGCCAATTGGGACCTACGCACCGCCGCGCGGGACGAGAGTGTGCAAATCGGGGGACGAATGATCGCGACGATTTCCGAACACTCGTCCCGCGCGATGCAACCCTTCGATCGCCTCGTCAGTCAGATGGACTGACGGGGTGCACACGGGCGACTCAGCGCTCGGTGCGCGCCGCGAACTTCGCGTAAGCGGCCCAGTACGGGTCCGGTCGCGGCGTGTCGAGCGGCTCGATCCTGCCATCGAGGGTGGTGAGCCACACGCGTCCGGTGCCCGCGATGACCTCGCCGATTTCTGCCGCGACGATTCCCGCCGAGCGCAATTCGGCCAACGCTTCCGTCAGGCGCAGTGGCGTTACGCACGCTATTAATGCGCCTTCGGAGAGGGTCCAGTAGGGATCCAGCCCGCCCAGCGCCTCGCATGCGACGCGCGCTTCGAGGGCGACCGGAATGCGCGACTGATCCACGCGCAGATCGTTTCCGCACGCGTGGGCCAGCTCGATGAGTCCGCCAAGCACGCCGCCCTCGGTCGCGTCGTGAAGCGCCGAGATGCCGCGCTCACGAACGCCGACGCGGAGCAGCGCCTGGCAGTCCGCGACCACCGAGACCTGATCGACGAACGCCGCGGCGCGCGCGAGTGACGCCTCGACTTGCGCGGGTGACGCTTCGACCCGCGCGGGTAACGCGTCGGCGTGCACGCGTGACGCTTCGGCGAAGCGTTCCCTCATGCGCTCCGGCACCAGGTGGGCCGCGATCGCCGTGGCTTCGATCGCGCACCCCTTGGTGACGATCACGCGATCGCCCGACTTCGCCATCGCGGGCGTGAGGTAGCGACCCTCATCGCCGACTCCGATCAGCGTGGCGCCTCCGATCAGCGTGGTTTCCCCGCCGGCGCCATAGCGTCCGGTGTGGCCGGTCACAACTGCCACCTGTAGCCGTTTCCACTCGTCGCTCATCGCGCGCCAGTAGCGACCGAATGCTTCGTCGTCGAGTTCCGCGGGCAGATTGAATTCGATCGCGGCGTAGTTCGGCGCGAGTCCGCTCGTCCACAGGTCCGAGGCGAGCAGATGACACGCGAGTCGCGCCGAGCGTTCGAGCCCGAGGCACGGAATCCACGACAGCGGATCGGTGGTGACGGCCATCACGCGGCCCGCGCCGACCTTGACGATCGCGCAGTCATGGCCGGACCGGGGGCCGACGACCACCTCGGGACGCGTCGCGCCCAGATGCGGCGCGATCAGCGTTTCGAATACCGCCGGCGAGACCTTGCCGGACCAGGACGTCATCCGCGGCGCACGCCTCTAGCCCTTCAACGCGTCGCGGTAGCGCGCCGAGACGGCATCCCAGTCCACCACGCTCTGAAACGCGGTGATGTACTCCGCGCGGCGATTCTGGAACTTGAGGTAGTAGGCGTGCTCCCACACGTCGATGCCGAACAACGGCGTCCAGCCGGTCGACATCGGTGAGTCCTGATTCGGCAGCGCCATCACCGTGAGTCCATCCGCTTTGCTGTGGGCGAGCCACGCCCAGCCGCTTCCGAAGACTCCCGTCGCGGCGGCGTTGAACTTGTCCTGGAATCCGCTCAGCGAACCGAACGCCTTGTCGATCGCGCCCGCCAGCTCACCGGCCGGCGCCTTCGCGCCGTCGCGCTTGAGCGTCGTCCACAGCAGCGAGTGATTCGCATGGCCGCCGCCATGATTGCGAACCGCGGTGCGAATCTCATCCGGTACCTTCGCCAGGTCGCGCACCAGTTGATCGAGACTCCAGCCCACGACCTCCTTGCGACCCGCGACCGCCTTGTTGAGGTTGGCGACGTAGGCGGCGTGATGCTTGTCGTGGTGGAGCTGCATGGTCTGCGCGTCGAGATGCGGCTCGAGCGCGTCGAATGCGTAGCCAAGCGCCGGAAGCGTGAACGGCCCGGTGGGAGCCGCGAGGGCCGGCGTGGCGGCCGTGCCGCCGCTCGGCGTCGTCGCCGCAACCGGGGCGCCGCCGTTCGCGAGGGCCGTGCGGTCGAGGACCGTGAGAGATGCGGCGCCGAGCGCCATCGTCTTCAACGCTTGTCTGCGATCCATGAGACTCCTCCGGGGGAAGGTCCGCAGTCTACGACACCCTTCCCACGGCGGCCCCACGGGTCTAGGCTTTCGGCACGGCGCGCGGACCGACGGGCCGAATCGCGGACCGGATGCCACTGCACGCCGCTCGAGCCGCCACCCGGCTCAGGAGGTCTCCATGGCCACCGTGCAGGCAATCCTCGATCGCAAGGGCAGTGAGGTCGTTTCGCTCGGCCCCGAGCACACCGTGCTCGCCGCCGCTCACCTCATGAATCAGCGAGCGATCGGCGGTGTGGTGGTGGTCGAAAACGACCGCGTGATCGGCATGTTCACCGAGCGTGACGTGCTGCGTCGCGTGGTGTCGGAACGTCGCGATCCCGCCACCACTCTACTGAGAGACGTCATGACCGCGCCGGTCGAGACCTGCGAGGTGGCCTCGTCGATCGACGCGTGCAAGGCGGCGATGACCGAGCGCCGGGTGCGTCATCTGCCGGTGCTGCACGATCAGCGCCTCATCGGCATCGTGACGATCGGCGATCTGATCGCGTTCGAAGTCGGCGAAAAGGACAGCACGATCGTGCAGCTGAACCAGTACATCTTCGGGGCGACTTAGCATGGACGCGCAAGCCTGCGCGATGGAACGATTGGGGGAGGTGGGAGCTTCGACCGTCCCACCTCCCCGAGATCCGCGTTCAGTCGAGATTGATCCAGTTGGGCAACTTCGCTCAGCGCTATTTGGGCGCGATCACCATCTTGCTCTCCGCCCGGTAGCCCTCTGTGACAAGACGGGCGACGTAGACTCCGGCGCTCAGGCGGTGTCCCGAGTCGCTGATTCGATCCCACTCGACTTGGTGCGACCCGGCCGCTCGCTCGCCTTGCACCAGCGTCCGTACTCGGCGACCGAACAAGTCGAACACCTCGAGCCGTACTTGACTGGCACGCGGCAGATCGAATCGGATCGCGGTCGAACCCGCGAACGGATTCGGCGTGTTCTGATGAAGGGCAAACCGAGTCGGCAGGCTCAGCGCCGGGCGGTGTAGCCGTGGCCCGCTCATCCCCTCTAGCTCGGCTCCGCGCGCTACCACCGCGAATTCCGACATTGCACCCTCGGAGGCAGTGGTCGTTGTGTATGTCAGCACCAGCTGCTCGCCGATCTCGAGTGAGATCGCCACTGGCTCGGGGGCCGAGATCGCAAGTGACCCAAGCTGTGAGTGCGCAGCTGAGGTCAGTGCCAGATGGCCTGACTCCGTCTTGATCCGGCTCGCCACCTGCGAGAGCTCAAAGTCGCCAAGCACCAATGTGCGCCGCCCGACTCGCAGCGCACACAGGCCCAACAGGTCAGCGGGCGCCGCAAATTTCCGTCGTGTCCGCCAGCCCTCGCTCGCGTCGTCATCTTGAAGCACCACCAAGCCCGCATCGGAGGCGGCGAAGCCCTCTACGTCGGCCACTCGCGATAACGTCACCGTCCAGCCGCTACCTGCAGTCGGTGTCGCTTCGGCGATCAGTCCCGCCTCGCTGGGTGTGATCGATGCGGTGGTCGGTCGGTCCGATCCCGCTACCAGATAGCCTCCCCCGCCGCCGCCCGAAGTGGTGGCCGACGCCGAATTGGAGACTCCCGACCAGTTGGGGCCCGCCGCGTCGTCCTTCGACTTGAATGCGAAGTGGTAGGTCGTATTGGACGACAGGCCCGTCGCATCGAAGTACGCCTCGCTGCCGGCCGAGTCGAACGTCGCTGCGGCCGTGAACCCACTCGTCGTCGCAGCCGACCAGTTGCTCGAGCTGATGGAGACGGAGTGTCGGCGCAGCTCGCTGCCGCTCACCAGCCCCGAGACTCGCAGACTGCCGTCGTCGCCGGGCGCGGTGGCGCTCATGAAGATCGCGGTCGGAGCCGTGACTTCGACCGTGAGGTTCGTGGTGGTGGCCGGCGCCAGCGCGTCGCAAGCGTCCACGTGCTGCGCACTCTGGACCCGCACCCACTTGGCGATCGACGGCATGTTCGGGAACGCAGTGCCGCCGTCGTTGGAGCCCACGATGAACAGCAGGTAGTCGCCGGGCGGGACGTAATTGAGACTCGGCGGCGTCTTCACAATCAGCCGCGAGGAACTCGACTCCACCTTGAACTCCAGCGGCACATACCGCTGATTCTGATCGAATCCATGCGTGACAGCGCCGGGCGCGATGAGGCACACCCTGGTGACGCTGCCGGGATCATCGCAACAGAGGGTGAAGGTCTTGCCAGGCGTCAGTGTGGTTGGCGCGGTGCTGATCGCCGGCCGCTTGGCAAGCGTACCGTTCGAGCGGAACAGGTACGGCGGACAGTAGATCTCCGATTTGTACTGCCCGCCTGTTCCAGGCGAGGGCGGCTCATCGTTGTTCCCGCCGGCACTCAGAATTCGACCGTCGGGCAGCAAGATCGCCGTGGAATGATAGCCGCGAATCAGCGCCTGTTCAGGGAAGGCCTCGCTATTGATCGAGTTGTACCACTGCCCCTGCGAACCGGATCCGGTGATGTCGGGGTTCCAGTATTCTGGCTGTTTGCTGGCGGGATCATTCTCAAATGGCACCTGGGTGCCACCGATTGCCCACACATGACCGTTCGGCGCGACCACGAGATTGTGGTTGAAGCGATGGTGATACATCGTGTTCACGGTGGGTTTCCAGCTTGGACTGGAGACGGTCAGATCAATCATGCGTGCTTCATCGTGAGCCAGACCACCATCACTCTTGAACTGACTTCCGGAAGTAAGGATCTTGCCAGGCGCGTACATCGCGGCCGAGGCCGCGAAAGGGAGTCCGATGTCTCCGTAGCCTGGATAGCTCTCCCAGGTCTGGCCCGGGGCGCTCAAACGGAAGCTCTGGTTCTCCGGTCCAGCGGCGAAGAGCTTTCCGTCGGGAAGCAGGAAGTTGAACGGATACGTGCTTTGCTTGAGCGCCGATGTCGAGTGAGTCGTTCGCGTGGCGCTCGATCCGGCAATCGCAAACACGTCTGGGATGTGCGACGTCATGGTTCGCGACCAGTGTGCGGCTGCCGCGCCGACGACACCGACGTCGGCGTTTGTCTCCAGTTCGTCCCAGGTGTATTCGAATCCCACGACAGCATCACCTCCCCCGCCAGAGGCCGGCATTGCTGCGGACCAAGCGCGCCGATCGCTCAGGGGGCTCGGGGTTTCGTCCACGCCGACATCGCCTCCGAATACGGACAGCCGTCCCGCAGCATCCAGCGTCATGACGTGATAGGCGCGGGGTGCCGGGGAGCCTTCGGGCTGGGTAGTGGCGTAGCTGTCCTGGGTCCACTCGAGCGCAGTGCCGGTGTTGCTGATCCATAGCGACCACAAGTCGTTCTTGAGCCCGCTGTTGCCCGCGCCGGTGCGCCCGCCGAACATCACCCCGCGAAAGTTGCGGTATTGCGCGGTGTTGCTGGTCTTCCAGCGCGCGTAGGGGTCCAGCATCATGCGGGTCCCAAAGCGCGCCGCGGGTGGCGTGCCAGAGGGCGTGATCGTGCTCCATGCGGGAACGCTGGGATTCGAGATGTCGAGCACGTAGACCGTGCCGTTGTCGCCGATCGGATTCGCGCCATCGTTCGTGCCGCCCCAGATCAAGATGCGCTTGTAGATCGGATCGTAAAATGAGGCGTGGCCGTAGCGCGCGGAGGGCGGGGTGCCGGTGGCGTTCGTGATCTGGCTCCACTCGTAACGGTTGTCGTCGGTATCCCACTTCATCCGCCACAGCGTGTTCGACCCGCTGTTCGCCGCCGTTGTCAGCGGTCATGCAAAGTTCCGCATCTGTGGTCATTGAAAGTTCCCCACCCCTTCCGACCCGAGGAGGGATCGCATGGCAGGGAACGAACCACGAGAAGCTGCGAAGCTCGACCTTCAGGCCACT
>JABFRW010000189.1 GCA_013140805.1 Candidatus Eisenbacteria bacterium | reverse complement strand
CGCGTCCACCGGCCACAGAGGGACGCGCCCCGGCGCGCGAAGCCCAGCCACTGGCGGCGTCCAGCAGGCCGGCCGGGAGCGGCGGCGCCGCGGTCTCGGGTCGCGGTGGCTCGGCGTGGCGAGGAGGCGCACAGGCGCCCGAGATCAGCGTCAGCGCCGCCAGGACGGCCACCGCCAGGCGACTCGGGTTGAGTGAGTTCGGACCGCGCACGCCGCGCAGTATAGGGACTCGTCAATCCCTGCGCCGCACTCCCGACGCCCGAAAACGCTGTGCTAGACTGCCGTCCTTCGACCCAACGAGGCGCGCGGTCACCCACTCCGCGCCGATGCGTCGATGCCGATGCGGCTCCGCGTGGTGCGGAGCGCTCAAGGAGTGAACGCATGCCCCGCAAACTCACCATGGTTTTCGCCGTTGCACTCCTCGCACTCGCGGGGTGTTCGAATCAGCAGCAGGCGAAAGCGCCCACGGACTCGCAGACGGCGGCGAACGCGACCGGCTTCAAGATCGGCCTCATGACCGGCACCGTTTCTCAGAACGAGGAAGAATTCCAGGCTGGCCAGCAGCTGGCGATCAAGTATGGGGCGCGTCTCAAGCACGTCACCTACCCCGACAACTTCATGGTCGAGCAGGAGACGGTCATCGCGCAGTTGAGCGGGCTTGCGGCCGACCCCGAGGTCAAGGTGATCGTAGTGGGCCAGGCGATCCCGGGCTCGATCGCGGCCGCTCGCAAGATTCGCGAGCAGCGCCCCGACATCCTGATCGGCTTCGTGGAGGCGCATGAGGATCCGGCGCTGGTGAACGAAGCCGCCAACGTCTCCGTTCAGCCCGACCAGATGGCGCGCGGTCGCACCATCATCGCGGAAGCAGTGGCGATGGGCGCCAAGCACTTCGTGCACTACTCGTTTCCGCGCCACATGTCGCAGGAGCTGCTGGCGCGGCGCCGCGACATCATGAAGGAAGAGTCGGCGAAGCAGGGCATCGAGTTCCACTTCGTGACCGCGCCGGACCCGATGGCCGAGGGCGGCCTGCCGGCGACTCAGCAGTTCGTGCTCGAAGATCAGCCGCGAGAGATCAAGAAGCTCGGCGAGAAGACCGCGTTCTTCTCGACCAATTGCGGCATGCAGGACCCGCTCATTCGTTCGGTGCTGCAGAGCGGCGGCTACGTGCCCGAGCAGTGCTGCCCGAGTCCGACGCACGGCTACCCGACGGCGCTCGGAATCGCGGTTCCGGCCGAGAAGGCCGGCGACATCGCGTTCATCAACTCCGAGAACAAGCGGATCATCGCCGAGCACAAGATGAGCGGCCACTTCGGCACCTGGGTCGCCCCCGAGAGCATGGTCGCAATCCGTGCCGTCACGAACCTGCTGGTCGACGCGGTCGACGGCAAGGCCGACTACAAGGACATGAGCACGGTGCAGAAGTACCTGGAGACGGAAGCCGGCGCCCCGGTCAAGATCAGCAAGTACGACATGCAGAAGGGCAGCCAGTACCTGATCCTGCTCGACCACCAGGTCTACTAGGCGGAACGCGGAGTCGCCTCTTCGGCGACTCGGTCTCACACCGTAAGGAGCCGGGGCGCCACCGCCCGGGCTCCTTCGCATTCCCGGCCAGCGAGCATTCCCGAGCAGCGGCGCCGCATCCTGCGCTGCCCCAGCACATCGCGCGACTCGGAAGTCCCGATCCGCCCTGACGGTGGTCCTGTCGTTCCGGAATCCGCTCGGTCATGCCGCGAGCGAGGCGCTTCGGTACGGCCGTGGACCTGGGAGCGGTGGCACGGGGCGCAGGTTTGGCATTGAATTCGTCGCCTGACGGGTTCAACGTGATGGTCCGTGATCGAGTTTTCGAGGATCTGCCCACCGGAGCCCCGGTCGGTTGCGCTTCGTCATGCCGCAGGAGCCCAAGAGGGACCGCACCATGAAGCGACTGGCATGGTCGATCGTGCTCGCCTGCATCGCCTTTGTACCCCCCCCCCCGCGATGGCGATCCAACTTCACTGGAGCAATGGCGCGACGGACCTGAGTTTCACCGGCGCGGTCCGATGCACCGCGCTGGTTGAGGCCGACGTGGCGGCTCCATCGCTGCCGTCGGGTTGGCGGTTGCTGTGGGCCGCGGAGGATTGCTCGCTCCACTTCGTGGCGACGCTTCCTTCGGGAACTCCGTGCGATTCGCTGGTCGCCGAGGTCGCGGAACTCACCCCGCCGGGCGCACTGACCGACGTGGCCGAGAATCTCCTGACGGCGCACTTCTGCACGGGAGCATCACCGCCCCGGTCCGCGAGACTGGTGCTCGATCTGGTGGGTGCGGGGAGCGGCAGACTGAAAGTGGTGGCGCTCGATCCGGCCGATCCGGATTCCGAAGCCGTGATGCAGTCGGCGGAGATTCGGTTCAACGGGGGGACGAGCCTCCCGCTTCCGGCGGTCGTGCTGCACGTTGCGCATTCGCACGGTTCGCCGCTGCTGCGCGTGCGAGCGTCGGGCTACGGGCTCACCGCCACGTCGCAAGTGGTGGCCCATCCGACCGACGCCTCGCCGCCGATCTTTCTGGCGATCACGAGCCAGAGCGAGACCAACCTGGAAGCGGAAGCCACGCTGCCAAGCGCGCTACCGGCCTCGTCGCTTCAGATCGCGAGTTCTTCGGGGACGTTTTCGTCGTCGCCGCTGGCAGGCGACGTGGTGCTGAACTCGGCCCCGCTCGGCGCCGAGTGGGCCTACTACATCGACCCGGATCCGAACGTGTACCCGAAGGACTTCGCGTTCATCTACAACACGGTGCCGACGGCGCAGCCGAACGTGTGGCGAAGTCTCTACCACCTGATTTACATCCGGCACGAAACCAACGTGCCGCCGAGCCAAACCGATATCCACCTGAGCCATGCCTGGTCGCCAGACCTGAGCCCCGGCTCGTGGAAGACCCAGTCGATCGCGTTCTCGCCCAGCGGCGGCACGGGCTGGGATTCTCATCGGGTGTGGGCACCCAGCATCGTCGAGCTGAACGGAACGATCTACATGTACTACACCGGTCTCGACGCAGCCGAGAATCAGTCGATCGGGTACGTGACGACTTCGATCATCGACACGACGAACACGGTCTGGTCGCCGCAACGAACCCAGGTGTTCACGACGGACGATGCGGATTGGGCCGTGGACGCTCCGACGCCTCGACAATTCCGCGATCCGTTCGTAATGCAAGACCCGGCCGGGAGCGGTCAGCTGTTCATGTGGATGGTGGGGAACAACCGCCATGATCCGTCGAGGCGCTCGGTGGTCGGCGTGGCGAGGACCAATCCTGGCTCGCCGGGACCGTTCTTTGACCGCGGCTACTACCGCGCCACCGACCACCTTCATAGCGGTGGCGTCCAGATCGCCGAATCGCCGCACATCTTCCCGGATGCCGATCACGCCACACCGAGTCAGTGGGCCCAGGCCCGGTGGCGTCTCACGTACACCGATGGGCCGGCCGCTCCCGATCGGTCGATCATCTTCTCGACCCGGCTGTTGAATACGGTGGCGCTCGACGACACGACGCTCGGCGAAGGAACCACCGAGAATCCCTACCGGTGGTCATGGCCGCCGACGCGGCTCTACCCCTACCTTCACCCCGACCTGCAGCCCGATCAGACGATGTGGGGCTGGGTAGCGACCGAGTACCTGCGCGCCGGCAAGGTGGACTTCATGGCCGCATACGACGGGGTTGGGATCCCGATCACGCGGATGTTCTGGAGCGGGCCGGAGTTCCTCCTCGGGTATCCGAGTGTTGCCGGTATTGCCGACTCGCACCGCGCGACTCATGAGCGGACGCGGCTCACGGTCGCGGGCATGGTTCCGGCGCGGCAACGGGTGAGTCTCCGCGTCGAGCTGCCTTCCTCGATGCCGGCCACCCTGAGCGTGTTCGACGCGCTGGGTCGCAGGGTCGCGGATCTCGCGAACGGAACCATGGAGTCCGGGATGACGCTTCACGCCTGGGACGGGGCCGACGCGAATCGCAACGCGGTGCGCAGCGGGGTCTACTTCGCCCGACTCTCGACACCGTTCGGCGCGCGCGTCGTGCGCATTCCGTTGCTCCGATGATCGCGAGCCTCTGCAGACGACGGGCTCAACGCCACGCGGCACGCCGTGTGGCGGCGGCGCTGCTGGCGGGGCTCCTCACTTGCGGCGCGCCTTCCGTGCACGCCCAGGTCGCGGATACGAACCTGTGGACCTGCGACCAAGGTGGGTTGATCGAGTCGATGGTGCACTACGGCGACACGTTGATGGTGGGCGGTGTGCCGTGGAACCTGGGCCCTGCGAGCGGGGCCGGGGTGCCGGTGGACCCGATCGACGGCCGGCCGCGTGAACCGTACGCGAAGGTCGCCGGCATCGTGCACGTGGTGATCTCCGACGGCTGCGGAGGTTGGTACGTGGGCGGGGAGTTTGCGGGAGTCGGTGGTCTACCCCGCCGCAATCTCGCGCACGTCCGTGCGGACGGGTCGGTGGACGATTGGAATCCTGGTCCCGACGGGGAGGTGCTGGCCCTGCTCATGGCCCAGGGTCGGCTCTACGTCGGCGGCCGGTTCGGGGTGATCGCGGGAGCCGACCGGAGTCGGTTGGCGGCCTTCGACCTTGAGTCTGGCCAGCTCATGGAGTGGGCTCCGCAGGCCATCAAATGGGCGGTGCATGCGCTCGCGGCGCGCGACAGCAGTGTGTACGTGGGGGGAGATTTCGAGCAGATCGGCGGAGCGGTCCGCTACTACCTCGCTGAGATCAGTGCGAGAACGGGGCGGGCAACGGAATGGAATCCGGCCGTCGACTCTCGAGTTCACGCCCTCGCGATCCACGATCGCACGCTCTATGCGGGGGGCCAATTCTGGAACGCCGGACCTGACACACGCAAGTACCTCGCTGCGATCGATCTCGACACGGGACGCGCCACCGCGTTCGATGCGCACGTCGATCGGCAGCCCGAGTACATCTACGACGGCGGCCCACGGGTGCGAGCACTCGCGGTCGCGTGCGGGAGGTTGTACGTCGCCGGCGCGTTCGATCGGATCGGCGGACAGGCACGCGAGAGCCTCGCCGCGGTCGACCTCGAGAGCGGCGAGGCGCTCCCATGGAACCCTCGCCTCGACAGCTACAACGGCACCCATCCCTGGATGCCCTATGTCCACGCCCTGGCCGTGCAGGGCAACTCCGTCTACTTCGGAGGTGAGTTCCAAACGATCGGCGACGACACCAGCCCGGACTTCGAGGGGCACTACTCGGCGGCGGTGAGCGCTTCGACCGCGGAGCGGATCGCGACCTGGCAACCGCGAACCAATGGCCGGGTGCAGGCGATCGCGGCGGACGGGCACTCGGTGTATCTGGGTGGTGACTTCACGAGCGTGCGGGAGTGGGTCAAGCACTTGGGGCTCGCGGCACTCGATTTGCGCAGCGGCCGCGCGCTCGACTGGTCGCTGAACACCGACGGCAGCGTGAAAGCCATGGAGCGGATCGGAGATCGGATCTTCGTCGCCGGGGGATTCGGTGTAGTGGGTGGAAAGCCGCGCGCGAATCTGGCGGCGATCGATGCGCGCACCGGCGAAGTGCTCGACTGGGCGCCCAATCCCAATGGCGGGATCTGGTCGATGACGCGGCACGGGGACAACCTGCTGGTGAGTGGTGTCTTTCATCGGATCAGCGGCCAGCCGCGCAACTGCTTCGCGGAACTGGACCCGGTGACGGGGGCGGTGACGCCCTGGGACCCCAACGGCGACTACACCGCCGATGCGATGCTCGTGGATGGCGACCGTGTCTATCTCGGCGGTGGATTCGGTCACATCGGCGGAGTGCCCCGGGTCGGGCTCGCCGCGGTCGACGCCACGACCGGCGCGCTGCTGGATTGGTATCCGGGGAGTTCCGGCACCGTGCTCGAGATGGTGTTGGACGGAGATCGGCTGATAATTGGCGGGATCTTCCTTCGCGTGGCGGGGCAGCCACACCGCGGATTCGCTGTGGTGGACAAGTTCACCGGAGCCCTGGCCGACTCGGGGCTAGGCGCGGTCGTCCTCGATCGGGACAACTTCACGGGCATCTACGTGCGCGCGATGAGCGCGAGCAACGGTGTGCTGTACCTGGGCGGCGACTTCGACGTCGTCAACGGCGAGCGAAGGTTCAACCTGGCGGCGATCGACATGGCGACCGGGACCTTGCTGCCCTGGGATCCGGGGGTGAACTCGAACGTGTGGTCGATCATGGCGAGCGAACACGAGGTGTTCGTGGGTGGAGGGTTTTGGCATGTCGGCGTCGCACCGCAATCGGGTCTGGTGCGGCTGAGCCCGGCGCAGCCGCTCACTCGAAAACCCAAACCAGACCCGGAACCCATTGGTCCGCAGGCGGCGGTCGAGCTCGCGATGAACAACCCCGCCGACCGCTCGGGGATCGTACGGCTCGCGCTGGCGGCGCCGTCGGTGGTGGATCTCGACGTGTTCGACTCGCAGGGACGGCGCGTGGTGTCGGTGCTGCGCGGGCAGCAAGTCGCGGCCGGCACTCATGCGCTTCAGTTCGCCACCGCGCAGCTCGGCAGCGGATGCTATTTCCTCCGGCTGTCGGCGGCGGGGTCGGTCGTCACGCGCCGCATGGTCGTGGTTCACTGACGCGGAGCCGGGCGAGGTTGTAGGTGGCTCAGGATCCAGCCCGGTAGTTCGGGCTCGGCGCATGCCGGATCCCACGAGTTGTGATTCGCCTCGGGGTAGAGCGTCATGCGCGCGCTGTCGGGATCGAGCCCGAGGGCGACCGTAGCCGCAGATCGGAAACAGGCAGCTCCAGCGGGTCGGGTGTCGGGCGCCCAGCATCCACGCGCCGTGCCCGCCCTGCGACATGCCTCCGAGCGCCACGTGATGCTCGTCAAGCCGAAACTTGTGCCGCGCGCGTGCGAGCACGGCGAAGACCAGCGACTCGCTCTCCTCCCACTCTTCCTGCTCGATGGGTTTCTGCGGAAACACCACCACGAACGGCCAGCGCTCGGGATGCGCCTGGAGGGCGGGCCCGAGCCCTACGCGGGTCGGCTTTAGCCATCGTCGCCGCACTCGCCGGACCCATGCAGGAACACGATCGCGGGCCACTTGCGGGGCACTTCGAGACGAGAGCACGTGGGTGTCGGACCTCGATTCCATTCGGCCGGCCGCGCGCAGGATACCCGAGTCGCGGCGCGCTTGCGTGCGCGGCGCCGGGGCGGGCATTCTCCGGGGCTCATGCGAGCCTCGACTCCCTCCTGCTGTCGACCAGGCCTCCCGCCTTCATGAGCACACCGGTTCTCGAGCTGCGCGGTATCGCCAAGGAGTACTACGGCAACCGCGTGCTGAAGGGCGTTTCGCTGGTGGTGCGTCCCGGCACCATCCACGCGCTCGTCGGAGAGAACGGTGCCGGCAAGAGCACGCTGATGAACGTGCTGTTCGGCATGCCGGTGATTCGAGAGACCGGCGGCTATCAGGGCCAGGTGTTGCTCGACGGCCGCGAGGTGAGTTTTTCGCAGCCCGAAGACGCGATGGCGGCCGGCATCGGCATGGTGCATCAGGAGTTCATGCTGATCCCGGGCTTCTCGGTCGCGGAGAACATCAAGCTCAACCGCGAGCCGACGCGCGCCAATCCCGTCTCGCGACTGCTGGGGCGCAACCTGGAAACGCTCGATCGCACCCGCATCGGGCGTGACGCGCGGGCGGCTCTCGACCGCGTGGGCCTGAATGTCGAGGAGTGGGCGGTGGTGGCCGGGATGCCGGTCGGCCACCTTCAGTTCATCGAGATCGCGCGCGAGGTGGACAAGGAGAAGATCCGCCTGCTGATCTTCGACGAACCGACCGCGGTGCTGACCGAGAGCGATGCCGAGCGCCTGCTGGCGGTGATGAAGTCGCTCGCGGCCAAGGGCCTCGGGCTGCTGTTCATCACGCACCGGCTCGACGAGGTGCTGTCGATCGCCGACGACATCACGGTGTTGCGCGACGGCGAACTGGTGGGCACGCTGGATCCGAAGACCACCACCGTCGGACGCATCGCCGAACTGATGGTGGGTCGTCCGGCGGCGGTGCGGGCGCGCAGCGATCTCGGCGAGGAATCGCGGGCCGAGCCGATCCTCGAAGTCGAACACCTCGCCGTCGACATGCCGGGCGAACGCGTCGAGGACGTCTCGTTCACGCTTCGCAAGGGAGAGATCCTGGGGCTCGCCGGCCTCGCCGGCCACGGCAAGATCGGGATCGCGAACGGATTGATGGGGCTCTATCCGGCGCGCGGCACGGTGCGAAAGCAGGGCCGCTCACTCGCGCTCAACGATTCGCGCGGCGCCATCCACCAGCGGCTCGCGTTCGTGAGCGAGGATCGCCGCGGTGTCGGGATCCTGCCCGACGAGAGCATCGAGCTGAACATCGCGCTGACCGCGATCGAGGCGCAGGGGCGCTTCCTGCACAAGGGCCCGGTGCCGGCACTGCAGCTGCTCGATGGCGCGCACCTGAGACGGCACGCGCTCGAGATGATCAAGCTGCTCGACATCCGCTGCACCGGCCCGCGCCAGCACGTGCGGCGCCTGTCGGGCGGCAATCAGCAAAAGGTGTGTCTGGCCCGCGCCATGACGCTCGAACCCGACACGCTGCTGGTGTCGGAACCGACGCGCGGCATCGACATCGGCGCCAAGGAGCTGGTGCTCGGCATCCTGCGCGACCTCAATACCACCCAGGGCATCTCGCTGATCGTGACGTCGTCGGAGCTCGCCGAGCTGCGAGCGCTGTGCGACCGCATCGCGATCGTCTACCACGGTCGCATCGTGGCGACGCTTCCGAGCGATGCGAGCGATCAGGCGTTCGGGCTCGCGATGGCCGGCGAAGTGGGGCATGCGCATGCGTGACGTGCTGCGCGAACACCTGCGCGAGATCGGCTTTCCGCGCCTCATGATCGGCGCGTTCCTCGTGATCCTGTTCGGAGTCGCGGTCGTGACCCGGATGGACATCGCGTCTCTGATCACCGACTCGCTGCTGCGCGTCGGCCGCAACGGACTTCTGGTGCTGGCGCTGCTCCCCGCCATCCAGGGCGGCATCGGGCTCAACTTCGGGCTCCCGATCGGAATCATCTGCGGGCTCGTCTCGTGCGTGATCGCGCTCAACTCGGGCCTCACCGGATGGGCGGCACTCGGCATCTCGGCAGCACTCGGAGTCGCGTTCGCGATTCCCGCCGGGCTCGCCTACGGCTGGCTGCTCAACCGCACGCGCGGGCAGGAGATGATGGTCGGCACCTACCTGGGCTTCGCGGTGGTGTCGGCGATGAGCATCTTCTGGATCACGGCGCCGTTCACGAACCCCACGCTGATCTGGTCGATCGGCGGTCGCGGCCTGCGCACCACGCTCACCTTGAGCGGCGTCTACGACAAGATCCTCGACCGCCTGTGGGCGTTCGAGCTCTGGGGCGTGCGCGTGCCGACCGGCACGTTTGTCATGCTGGCGCTCGCCTGTGCGCTGGTGGCCCTGTTCTTCCGCTCGCGCGCCGGCATCTCGATCATGGCCGCACGCTCGAATCCGCGCTTCGCACTCGCCGCCGGAATTTCCGACACGCGCACGCGCGTGCAGGCCGCGGTGCTCTCGACCGTGATCGCGGCACTCGGCATCGTGGTGTTCGCTCAGTCGTACGGCTTCCTGCAGCTCTACACCGCACCGCTGCTGATGGCGTTCCCGGCGGTCGCCTGCATCCTGATCGGCGGGGCCTCGGTGCAGCGCGCCTCGCTCACGCACGTGATCGTCGGCACACTGCTGTTCCAGACCATCCTCACCGTCGCGCTGCCGGTCACGAGTCAGGTAGTGCAGGGCGACATCTCGGAAACCGCGCGACTGATCATCCAGAACGGCATGATCCTGTACGCATTGACCCGCCGGGGAGACCGCTAGTGGCCGACGCTTCGAAACCTCCGGCGCCTCCCAACCGCACTCCACCACCGCCGCGCGGCCCGATGGCGGTGTTGGCGCGCTCCGCGGTGCCCCTGCTGTTCGCGGTGCTGTGCCTGTTCGGCATCCTGGCCGCGCACATCACGCCCGAGTACCTCGCGAGAGAGATGCTGGTGCGCTTCAGCCGCAATTCACTGCTCGTGCTGTCGCTGCTCATTCCGATCCTCGCCGGACTGGGTCTCAACTTCGGGATCGTGGTCGGCGCCATGGCCGGGCAGATCGGCGCGATCCTCGTCACGCACTGGAAGATCGGCGGCATCGGCGGCTTCGCACTGGCGTGCGCGGTCGCGACTCCGATCGCGATCGTGTTCGGCATCGGAACCGGCTGGCTGTTCAATCGCGCCAAGGGCCGCGAGATGGTGACCGGCCTGATCGCGGGGTTCTTCGCGAACGGTTTCTATCAGCTCGTATTCCTGTTCGCGATCGGAGCGCTGATCCCGTTCAGCGACCCCGGCATGGTGCTGCCGCAGGGATTCGGACTTCGCAACACGGTGGACCTGATCGGGATCCAGTACGCGGTCGACGACCTGATCAAGGTGCAGATGCATCTCGGCGGATCCCCCATCCGCGTGCCGGTCGCATCGTTCCTGTTCATCGGGGTGTTCTGCCTCTTCAACCTGTTCTTCCTGCGCACGAAACTGGGCCAGCAACTTCGCGCCATGGGCCAGGACGCGCACGTCGCGGGCATCGCAGGCATCGCGGTCGAGCGCAACCGCGTGATCGCCACCGTGCTCTCGACCATTTTCGCTGCATGGGGGCAGCTGTTCTTCCTGCAGAATCTGGGAACGCTCAACACCTACAGCTCGCACGAGCAGGTCGGCATGTTCTCGATCGCCGCACTTCTGGTGTCTGGCGCGACCGTAACGCGCGCAAGCGTGGGTCAGGCGCTGATCGGCACGATCCTGTTCCACACCCTGTTCGTGGTGTCGCCGCTCGCCGGCAAGGCGCTGCTCGGCGACGCACAGATCGGCGAGTATTTCCGAGTGTTCGTGGCGTATGCGGTCATCACCGTGGCGCTGGTGCTGCACGCCTGGCAGAAGCGACGGGGCTAGCGGTCAACGCCGTTCAGCGCCTCGCCGAGCAGGCCGATAACACCGACGTCATGCACCTCGAACGAATCCTCCCGCCCGTCTGCCTGTGCCTCGCCGTGCTCACCGCACCGGTCCACGGCTCCGAGGTGCGCCTCGGCATGACGCGGGCGGAGTTCGGGCAGGTGCTCGTGGCAAACGGTTCACGGCTGATCTCCGACGTCAGCAACGTGGTCGCGGTGCGAGGTTCGGTGCCCGAGGTCGAGTTCGAGCGCTACAAGTTCGTGCGCTCGCCGCTCGACAGTCAGATGGTGCTGTGGCAGGCCTCGACCGTCTACCGGTTCCCGGCTTCCCCCGCGATGTTCGACTCGGTCGCAGCGAGCCTCGAAGCGCAACACGGCGTGCCGACTTCTTCGCGCGGCGAGTTCGATCGCCTCGGCAAGCCGTTCGGGCTCCACGAACGCGTGTGGCAGGATGCCGTGACCACGGCGCAGCTCGCGACGCGGTGGGAAGCGGAGCCGCAGCTCGCGACCGATCGCATGATGCTCAGCCGCACCGAGCTGCGCCTGGCGTTGCTGGCGCGTGCGAGCCTCGCCAGGCGGGACCGCAAGCGGCGCTGAGGCGATGGACGAGCGTGCGCGCAGTTCGCTGACTTGCCGCACGTTGCTCTGTCGTTCGAGTTTCAGCGAGAATCCGCGGCAATGATCGAACGTCAGCCCAAGAACCCGCTCCACGGCGTCACGCTCGAGATGATGCTGCGGCAGATGGTCGACCGTTTCGGCTGGGAAGGCCTGGCACGCGACGTCCCGATCAACTGCTTCCTCGTCGATCCGAGCCTGAACTCGGCGCTCAAGTACCTCCGCAAGGCGCCGCGGGCGCGGCAGAAGGTTGAGGAGATCTACAAACGCTTCGTCGCCGGGCGCACCGGCTGATCGATCCGAGCCGGCCGCGCACGCTCCGGTTCGGGCACGCGAGCCCCGTCGGCGTCGGCGTCGATCACCTGGCCTTCACGCAGCCGCACGTGGTGCATGACGATGCCGAGCTCGCTTTCATAGCGGCGGACCAGCCGGACCTCGTCGTCGGTCATCAGCGTCACCGCCTGTCCCTTCGCACCCGCTCGGGCGGTGCGACCCACGCGGTGCAGATAGGCTTTGCTCAGCGTCGGCACATCGAGATTGAAGATGTGAGAGACCCCCTTGATGTCGAGCCCGCGGGCCGCCACATCGGAAGCGACCAGAACGCGAACCTCGGCGCTGCGGAAGTCGTCCATCGCCTGCTTGCGGTCGCGCTTGTCACTGGAGGCATGCAGGTCCGCGACCGGAATCTTGTGATGGTCGAGTTTCGCCGTGACGTTCTCCGCCATTTCACTGCGGTGCACGAACACCATCGCGCGTTCGGGATTGAGGGCGTGCAGCAGCTTTCTCAGCACGTCGGGCTTGTCGCGAGCCTCGCAGACGATATACAGGTGCTCGATGTTCTCGTTCACCGATGCGGCACCGGCCTGCAGCATGACCAGCTCCGGCGCAAGGGTCGCGATGGCCTCCGCGCTCTCCTGCTGCTCGGTGGCCGAAGCGAAGATGAGCTGACGCCCGCGCGGCGCGGCCTGGATGATCCCGCGAATGGCGGGCAGGCTCTCGTGCAGCAGCAGACGATCCGCCTCGTCGATCACCACGCTCCGGACCCCGTCCAGCTTCAGCTTGCGCATGTTCATCAATTCGAGGATGCGGCCCGGTGAGCCGACCACCAGGTGCGGCTTCTTCTTGAGCTTGTCGATCTGGCGATCCAGCGAAGTGCCGCCGATCAGCAGCAGCGCACGAATCGGCCACCCGGCGTTCTGCGCGAGGTCGGTGCACTGACGCTGAATCTGGATCGCGAGTTCGTGGGTCGGGGCGACGATCACGACCTGCGTCGCCTGCGCCGCAGCGTCGAGATGGCAGAAGATCGGCAGCAGATAGGCCAGCGTCTTCCCGGTCCCGGTTTCGGCGTTCAGGTAGGCATCCTTGCCCGCCATCAGGACCGGCAGCGCCGCAACCTGAATGGGCGTCGGTTCGGTGATGTGCTGCCTGGCGAGGGCGGCGACCAGTTCGGGCGGCAGGCCGAGTTCAGGGAAGGTCATGGATGCAGTAGATCACGGATGCGCAGTGAATGCCTCACGTTCAGATGGTAGGCTTCTCGCGATGCCGACTCCCGCCACATTGAACGACACCCACGGCCGCACCGTCCGCGATCTGCGGATCTCGGTGACCGACCGCTGCAACCTGCGCTGCGTCTACTGCATGCCGGCCGAAGGCATGGCGTGGCTCCCCAGGGAGCAGCTCCTCACCTATGAAGAGATCACGCGCTTCACACGCGTGGCTCTCTCGCTCGGCGTCACGGGCGTTCGGCTGACCGGAGGCGAACCCACCGTGCGCGCGGATCTCCACGTGCTGGTGCGGATGCTTGGCGAGCTGCAGCCGGGGCTCGATCTGTCGCTCACCACCAACGGCCTCAAACTCGACGCCATGGCGGAGTCGCTCCGAGACGCGGGCCTCACGCGCGTCAACGTGAGCCTCGACACGCTCGATCGCCAGCGCTTCCACCAGATCGCGCGCCGCGACCGCATCGCGGATGTTTTCGCGGGACTCGAGGCAGCGAAGCGCGTCGGCTTCTCGCCGATCAAAGTCAACGCAGTGCTGATGCGCGGCTTCAATGAAGACGAGGCGGTGCCGCTCGCCGGCTGGGCACGCGACAACGGCTACGAGCTGCGCTTCATCGAGTGGATGCCGCTCGACTTCCAGCATTCGTGGGACCGTGCGAAGTTGGTCCCGGCCGCCGAGATCCTCGAGAAGCTGTCCGAAGCGTTCCCGCTCGACGCGGAGCCGAAGACCGATCCGAGCGCTCCGGCCACGCTCTATCGCTATCGTGATGGCGGCGGACGCGTGGGCGTGATCGCCTCGGTGACGCGTCCGTTCTGCGGTGCGTGCGACCGCATTCGGCTGACCGCCGACGGCCAGATCCGCACCTGCCTGTTCTCGCTCAAGGAATACGACTTCCTCAAGGCGATGCGGGGCGGCGCCAGCGACGAAGCGATCGTCGGGCTGCTGCATGCCGCGGTGCTTCGCAAGGAACCCGGCCATCTCATCAACAGCCCGTTCTTCCAGCAGCCGGAACGCGGCATGAGCTCGATCGGCGGTTAGCCGCACGCGGTCGAGCGATCTACGGCTCGGCCGCGCGCATCGCCACTTCGGAGTCCGAATCTGACCGACCTGCTCGCTGCCCGGCTGGGAATGGCCCTGTCGCTGGGCTTTCACATCCTGTTCGCTGCGGCCGGCATCGCGATGCCGTTACTCATGGTGATCAGCGAGGCGCGCTGGCTGCGCACCCGCGACCCCATCGACCTCGAGCTCACGCGCCGGTGGCTCAAGGGCACCGCGATCCTGTTCGCGGTCGGAGCGGTGTCGGGCACCGTGCTGTCGTTCGAGCTGGGACTGCTGTGGCCGCGCTTCATGCAGTGGGCCGGCCCCATCATCGGCATGCCGTTCTCGCTCGAGGGCTTCGCGTTTTTCCTCGAGGCGATCTTCCTCGGGCTCTACCTGTATGGCTGGAGTCGCATGCCCGGGTGGGCGCACTGGTGCTCGGGTGTGGTGGTCGCAGTCAGCGGCTGCCTGTCGGGAATCTTCGTGGTGGCCGCCAACGGCTGGATGAACAGCCCGACCGGCTTCCGGATGGTCGACGGCAAGCCCGTCGACATCGACCCGATCGCGGCACTGCTCAATCCCGCCGCGTTCCAACAGGCACTCCACATGACGATTGCGGCCTACCTCGCGATCTCCGCCGCGGCCGCCGGCATCCACGCGCTCATGCTGCTGAAGCGCCCCGGCGATCCGTTCCACCGGCGAGCGCTTGCGATCACGTTCGCGGTGTTCGCGGTGACGGCGGTACTCCAGCCTCTGAGCGGCGACCTCAGCGCCAAGTGGGTCGCGAAATACCAGCCGATCAAGCTCGCGGCACTCGAAGGCCAGTTCGAGACGGAACGCCGAGCCCCCTTGCGCCTGGGCGGTGTTCCGGATGAAGCGACGGCCACGACCCGGGGAGCGATCGAGCTGCCCGGCGTCTTGAGCTTCATGGCGTTCGGTGACTTCGAGGCGGAGGTCAAAGGGCTCAAGGCTTTCCCGCGCGACGAATGGCCGCCGGTCCTGATCACGCACTTCGCGTTTCAGATCATGGTGGGCTGCGGCAGCCTGCTGGCGCTGACCGCGTTGATCGGTGCGTGGCTGGTGTGGCGCAAACGCGCGGTCCCCGAGGCACGCTGGTTCCTGCGCCTGCTCGTACTGGTGGCGCCGCTCGGATTGATCGCGATCGAGGCCGGCTGGGTGGTGACCGAAGTCGGGCGCCAGCCGTGGATCGTCTACGGCGTGATGCGGACCCGCGATGCGGTGTCCCCGATGCCGGGTCTCGTCGCACCGCTGATCGCCATGATGCTCGTGTACCTGGTGCTCGCCTGCGTGGTCGTTGCGCTGCTCAGGCACCAGGTGTTCGCGAGCCCGCGCATGCTTGCGGGTGGCGTACCCGATGGTTCAAGTGACGGTGCAGGGGACAAGGCGCGAGGCGACGATGCCGGCGCCTGAGACTCAGCTCGCGCTGGTGATCCTCGCCGCGCTGGTGCTCTATGCCCTCGCCGGCGGCGCGGACTTCGGCGGCGGCGTGTGGGATCTGCTCGCCAACGGGCCGAGTGCCAGGCGGCAGCGCGAGCTGATCGCCCACGCGATCGGCCCGATCTGGGAAGCAAACCACGTGTGGCTGATCCTGGTCGTGGTGCTGCTGTTCACCGGCTATCCAATGGCATTCGCCGCGATCGCGACCGCGCTGCACCTGCCGCTGATGCTTGCGCTGATCGGCATCGTGCTGCGCGGCTCCGCGTTCACGTTCCGGAAGTACGACCGCGACACGGAAAACGTCCACCAGCGCTGGAGCCGCGTGTTCGCGATCGCGAGCGTCGTCACACCGGTAATGTTCGGCGTGTGCGTGGGCGCCATCGCTTCGGGTCGCATCCGGGTGGATCCGGCGACCGGCCACGTGAACACCGACTTCGTCTCGGCGTGGCTGGCGCCGTTCCCGTTCGCGATCGGCGGTCTCACCCTCGCCTTGTTCGCCCTGCTCGCCGCCACCTATCTGACGCTCGAGACCCGTGAGCGCGAACTGCAGCGCGCGTTTCGCGCCCGCGCGCTCGGCGCCGCGATCGCGAGCGGTGCCTTCGCATGGCTCGCGCTGGCGCTGGCTCGAACCGGCGCACCTGCACTCCACCTGGGACTGGCGGCGAGCGGTTGGGCACTCGGCTTTCACCTCGCGACCGGCGTGGCCGCGGTCGCGACGATCGCAGCGCTCGTGCTCGAACGCTACCGGGCGGCCCGGGTGCTCGCGGTGCTGCAGGTCACGCTGGTATTGATCGGCTGGGCGCTCGCTCAGGCGCCGCTGCTGGTCCCGCCCGACCTGAGCCTCGCGAATGCCGCGGCCCCACGCCACGTGATCGAGCTGCTGATGCGAACGCTCGCGATCGGAGCGGTCGTGCTGTTCCCCGCGCTCTACGTGCTGTTCCGAGTGTTCAAGCGCCACCCAGGAACATGACTTCTTCCTCGAGCGTGACGCCGAACTTCTCGCGCACTCGCGCCTTCATGAGCTCGGCCAGTTCGAGCACTTCGGCGGCGGTCGCGTGCCCGGCATTCACGATGATGTTCGCGTGCTTCGGGAACACCATCGCATCGCCGACTCTCAGGCCCCGGCAGTCGCACTCATCGAGCAGCTGACCGGCGGGAACACGCCGGGTTCCGGGCGAATGCCTCGCCCCCGGTACCTGCCAATCGGGCGGCAGGTTCTTGAAGTAAGAGCCGGCGGTCGGCTCGATGCGCCACTGCGGGTGCTTCACGCGACGGATCTCGAGTTTCTCGTCGATCTCCTTCTGGATCGCATCGCGGTCGCCGGTTGCGAATCGCAGCAGTGCGGTCAGCAGCACGTGCGGTTCGCGCTTGAGGCGTGAATCGCGATAGGCGAACTCGAACCACGGCGCCGGCCGCGTCTCGACCCGTGCGCCATCGAGCGTCGCGATCGTGCACTCGAGCGTGTAGCTCCCGATGTCCTTGCCGTAACAACCGGCGTTGCCATACAGCGCACCGCCGATCGAGCCCGGAATGCCGGCCGCGAACTCGAGCCCCGCGAACGAGCGATCGCGACACATCAGGATCAGCTCGAGGAAGTCCTTGCCCCCACCGACGAGTGCTGCCGTGCCGTCGAATTCGACCGAGTCGATCGCGTTGCGCACCACCAGGCCGCGAAAGCCGTCGTCCGAGACCAGCAGGTTGCTGCCACCACCGAGCAGAAACACCGGCGTGGCGGTCTCGTGGGCCACACGCAATGCGTCGACCAGCTGGTCGGAGGTGCGCGCCGCCACGAAGAAGTCGGCGGGGCCGCCGATCCGAAACGTGGTGTGGCGCTTGAGCGGCTCGTGGGTGAGCAGACTCGCACCGAGCACCTTGCGCAGCCGCTCCTCAATGTCGGGGACGCGATGACCCATGTTCGCAGCTTACGTCACGCGTCAAACCGAATCGATCGCCCGCTGCGCCTCGTCGCTCTTCTCGAGCCTCAACCGGAAGCGCCGCGCGTCGAGCTTCTCGAACACGATCGTGTCGCCGGCCGCCAATCCACGTTCTCGACACCAGCGCATCATGCCGGGCTGCTTCGGGGACCGCGGTCGGAACACCCACGAGCCGTACTGGATGTCGGTCTCGAAGCTCCAGTCGAGATCGGTCTCGATCGTGATCGGCCGCACTTCGTAGGGCCGCGGATCGTCTTTGGGACCACGCGGTCCGATGGCATCGCTCGGAAACAGCTCGAGGATGTCCCACAGCGGCAGGTTGCGCTCGGTGAAGGTCCACACGTCTTCCGAACGCACCGGGATGCAGCGGGTCTCGCCGTTCACTTCTCGCGCGCCTCGGTGCCGTCGGCTCCCACCACCGGTCGTGCGGCCCGCGCGACTTCGCGCAACAGCGAGTATTGCTCGCCGCCGAGGCGGCCGACCGGCTGCAACCGGTGCGCGTCGACCGCGCCCTCGTGAATGATCTCGTCGCGCACGTGTGCGCGCAGCAAGCGCCCGATCACCAGCGACGAGGCACCCAGTTCGATCACGCGTTCGAGCCGGCACTCCATCTGGACGGGGGACTCCGCGATGCGCGGAGCCTTCACCAGGTCGGAGGCAATCGCGTGAAAGCCGGCCAGCTCGATCTCGTCGACTTCGGGTGGCCAGTCGCCCGACGTCCGCACCATGCCCTGGAACATCGACTCGTCGACCAGATTGATCACGAACTCGCCGACCGTCTGGATGTTCGTCAGGGTGTCCTTCGCGTCGCCGCGACGTGGACCGATCGACACGCTGAGCAGCGGCGGCTCGTTGGTGACGATGTTGAAGTATGAAAACGGCGCGGCGTTGCGGACGCCGTTCGCGTCGATGCTCGAAACCAGCGCAATCGGGCGCGGCACCACCGCACTGGTGAGGAACTTGTACAGCGCGCGAGTCGAGAGCTGCTCGGGATCGATGATCATGGCGTTCAGCCTGGCGGCCACTGCATCGGCCGGCCACCCAGCAGATGAACGTGCAGATGATGCACGCTCTGACCGCCTTCGGCGCCGACGTTCGTGACCAGCCGCCAGCCGCGCTCGAGTTGCTCGTCGCGCGCGATTCGCGCCGCGAGTTCGAACAGCTCGCCGAGCATCGCCGCGTGGGATTCGGTCAGCTCGGCCGCGGAGGATGCGACGTGCTCGCGCGGGATCAGCAGCACGTGGGTGGGTGCCTCGGGCTGGAGATCGCGAAACGCGAGCACGTTCGCGCTCTCCGCCACACGGGTCGCGGGAATCTCGCCCGCGACGATACGGCAGAACAGGCAGCTCGACATGCGGTCCTTCCGTGCGGGGTCCAATGCTTCAGGAACCCTGTCAGTGGACCATGTCGCGCGCTCCGAGTCGAGGCGCGGTGTGCCTCGGGCCGCCGCTCAGGCTCCGCGGGCGTTGGGCTCGGACGCAGCCTCTTCGATCGCGATGTTCCACCAGGCATCGAGCTTCGCTCGATGGCCGGAGCGCTCGAGGAACTCGGAGTCCAGCGTTGCGTTCGGATCGCTTGCACCGCTGTCGGTGGCGTGCACGAAGCTGTCCGCCACATGCACCGCCGCCAACACGTCGAGCGAACCTCCTTCATGAACGCGTCCGGGAGTGTGATGGAAGGCGACCACCTCGACCAGGTCGAACGGCAATCCCCAGGTACCCAGCAGGAACGCGCCGACCTCGGCGTGCGACGGCGGACCGAGTTCGCGCTCCGCCTCGTGGAATGCGCGGCCGGTCTCGGCGGCGATGCGATCGATGCGCGAGAAGCGTGCGAGCGAGCGCTGGGCGAGGATCACCATTCCGACGTCGTGGAGCAGCCCGGCGGTGAACGCCAGCTCGGCGCGCTTGGGCTCGGTCGCCATGCGGCGTGCGAGCCGGGCGACCTGAAGCGAATGATCCTTCAGTCTCGCCAGCGAGTGGAGCGTGGGGCGGATGTGCTCGAGGTCCTTGAAGACATGGGTGACGAGCGTGATCGCGCGCAGGATTTCGACGCCGAGATAGGACACTGCGGTGCGAACCGAAAGCGTGCGCCGTGAGGCGGTGAAGAACGACGAGTTCGCCAGCTGCAGCACGCGCCCCGCCAGTCCCGCGTCGCTCTCGACGATCATCGCAAGGTCGTCGAGCGAGGTGTTCGGCTCTTCCACCGCGCGCATCAACTCGCCATAGGTCGAGGGCAGCGAGGGCAGACTCTCGAGGCCCCCGACCAGTGAGTGCACGGCCGGATCTCCGATCAGTTCCTGGAGCGAGAACACCCGGTCGAGCGCGGCGTGAAGTGTGGCCGAGTCGCAAGGCTTGCTCAGGAATTGCTGAGCGACCGGAAGCGCCCGCAAGACCGACTCACGATCCGTCACCCCGGACAGCACCAGTCGCGCAGTCGTGGCATGGCGGCGGCGCACCTCGTTGAGGAGCGTGATGCCGTCCATGTCGTTCATCCGAATGTCCGAGACCACGAGATCGAACGGCTCCAGCTCGAGTGCGGCGAGCGCGTCCTGGCCCGTGGTCAGGAACAGCATGTCCCACTGACGGCGCCGGTCGTAGAGCGCGTTGCGGAGTCCGGCCAGGACTTCTGGCTCGTCGTCGACGAACAGGATCCGCTTCATGCATCACCCCCGAATTCGAAGACGCGCAGTGGGAGGGCGCGCGCAGGCGGCCCCAATGTGAAGTGTCGGCGGGGCGGCGGGGGGAATGAGGGCGGTTAGAGGTGCTTTTCGAGCGCCACGGCGAGCCGCTCGAAGTCCGCCAATTCGTTATAAACCTGCGCAGCCAGGCGCAGGTACACGCGGCCGCGCCACCCGAACGGGCGGCTTTCAATGCGCTCCTCGTAGAGCAGCGCGTCCTTGAGCCGCGCCCCGGCCTGAGGCGTGGTGCCGAACCGCTCGGGCAGCGGGATCGTGACCATGTTGCCGAACAGCGACTCGTCACCCGGCAACGGCACGTTCCAGCGGTCGCACATCATCCGGGTCGCGCTCCACACCAGCGCATGGTTGTACCGGCACATGGCCTCGAAGCCGAGATCCCGGATGAACTCGATGCCGGCCGGCGAGGCCAGCCACGGCGAGGGATCGCGGGTGCCGACCAGGTCGAACTCGGCGTCCAGGCCCTTGCCGAGGCCCCACGAGATCGTGGTCGGGTGCAGCGAGGCGCGCCGCTCGGGTGCCGCCCACAGGATCGCGCTGCTGCGCGGCGACATCGCCCACTTGTGGAGGTTGCCGACGTACCAGTCCACACCGAACGCATCGAGGTCGAGCGGAATCATTCCCGGGGCGTGGGCGCCGTCCACCAGCACCGCCGCGCCGACCGCATGCGCGCGCGAGGCGATCGCCCGGATCGGGAAGATCGCAGCACTCTCGGCCGAGACGTGATCGACCACCACCAGTCGAGTGTGTTCGTTGAAAGCCCCGGAGATCGTGTCGGCGATGTCGTCCGCTTCCCAGCGCGGCTCCGGAAGCGTCGCGGTGCGGACCACGGCGCCGGTGCGGCTCGCGACGTAGGCGGCGGTCAGATTGACCGCACCGTAGCCATGATCGGTCACCACGATCTCGTCGCCGGCGTCGAAGTCGAACGAACGCAGCACCGCGTTCACGCCGGTCGTGGCGTTGTCGACGAACATCAGCTCATCGCCCGGCACCCCCACGAACTCCGCCACCTGCGCGGCCGCCACTCGCATGCGCGCCGGTGCTCGCATCGGCCCCATGCGCAGATCCGCCAGCTCGCGCAGCAGGAACCGCGCAGGGTGGCGCTCGATCTCGTCGCGGATCGCCTGCTGCACCGCGAGCACGCGCTTCGGCGTCACGCCGACGGTGCCGTGGTTCAGGTACAACGCGTCGGGCTCGAGCGGCCACAGCTCGCGCATCGCATGGCCGAAGGTGTAAGTTCGATTCGACTCGACGGTGCTCACGTCCGGGCGCTCCTCTCCTGATGCTCGGTGACCAGTCGCTCGACCACTTCGGGATCCGCGAGCGTCGTCACGTCGCCGAGCCCGGTGTACTCGCCGCCGGCGATCTTGCGCAGGATGCGGCGCATGATCTTTCCGCTGCGCGTCTTCGGCAGTCCGGTCGTGATGTGCACCACGTCGGGCTGCGCGAATCCACCGATCGCGTGGCGCACCTGTTCCTTGAGCGCTCCCTCCAGTTCGGCGGCGCCGCGCGCTGCGTACTCGGCGGTCAGCAGTACGTAGGCGTAAATGCCCTGGCCCTTGATGTCGTGCGGGTAGCCGACCACCGCGGCCTCGGCGACCGCGGCATGCGCGACCAGCGCGCTCTCGACTTCGGCGGTTCCGAGACGATGCCCGGCCACGTTCAGCACGTCGTCGATGCGGCCGGTGATCCAGTAGTAGCCGTCTTCGTCACGGCGGCAGCCATCGCCGGTGAAGTAGTAGCCCTTGTACTGACTGAAGTAGGTGTCCGCGAAGCGCTGATGGTCGCCCCACAGCGTGCGCGCCTGCCCCGGCCACGGAGTCGCCAGACACAGAGCACCCGACACGCCGTTGCCTTCGAGCACGCGACCGCTCTCGGGATCGAGCACCAGCGGCTTCACGCCGAAGAATGGAAGCGTGGCGGAGCCGGGCTTGGTCGGCGTCACGCCCGGAAGCGGCGTGATGAGAATGCCGCCGGTCTCGGTCTGCCACCAGGTGTCGACGACCGCGCAGCGGCCCTCGCCCACCACGTCGTGGTACCAGCGCCAGATCTCGGGATTGATCGGCTCGCCGACCGAACCGAGCACCCGCAGCGACTTGCGGCTCGAGCGCTTCACGAACGCGTCGCCCGCCTGAGCGATCGCGCGCAGCGCGGTCGGCGCGGTGTAGAAGATGTTGATTCCGAGATCGTCCACCAGCTGCCAGTACCGTCCGGCATCGGGGTAGGTCGGCGTCGACTCGAACATCACGGTGGTCGCCCCGTTCGCCAGCGGGCCGTAGACGATGTAGCTGTGCCCCGTCACCCATCCGACATCGGCGGCGCAGCAGTAGATGTCGCCCGGGCGATAGTCGAACACCAGGCGGTGCGTGAGCGCCGCATAGACGAGATAGCCTCCGGTCGTGTGAAGGACGCCCTTCGGTTTCCCGGTGCTGCCCGAGGTGTAGAGGATGAACAACGGGTCTTCGGAACCCATCCACTCGACCGTACAGGTCGAACGCTGCTTCTTCATCTCTTCGTCGAGCCACTTGTCGCGGCCCAACATCATCGGCGAGTCGAGTTCGGTGCGGCGCGCCACCAGCACGGTCTCGACCAGCCCGACGCCTTCGATCGCCTTGTCCGCGATCGCCTTCAAGGGGATCTTCCGGCCGCCGCGCAGGCCCTCGTTCGCAGTGATCAGCAACTTGCAGCCGGCGTCGAGGATTCGATCGCGCAGCGATTCGGCGCTGAAACCTCCGAACACCACCGAGTGCACGGCACCGATGCGCGCGCACGCCAGCATCGCGTAGGCCGTCTCGGGAATCATCGGCATGTAGATGCACACCCGGTCGCCCTTGCCGATTCCATGGGCGAGCAGCACGTTGGCGAGCCGGCAGACCTCGTGCTTGAGTTCGCGGTAGGTGATGCGCCGGTACACGCCGGGTTCGTCGCCGGCCCACAGGATCGCGGTGCGCTCACCGTCGACTGCGGCGTGACGATCGACGCAGTTGTGACACGCGTTCAACCGACCGCCCAGGTACCAGCCGAAGTCGACCGCCGCAAAGTCGGCGTCCAGAACCTGGTGCCACGGATGGAACCAGTCGAGCGTGCCGGCCTGCTCGGCCCAGAACTCCGCGGGGTGTTCGATCGAGCGCGCGTACCACTGGTCGTACTCTTCACGCGACTTGAGATGCGCGCGGGCCCGGATGTCGGCCTTGACGTCGTAAACGTCCTGCGCCACGAAAGCCTCCTCGACGATTGGGGTCGAACGTCGTGAGAGTCTAACGCGGCGTGGCGGCTTCCCGCACGGCATCCTGCGCCTCGCGCACCGACGATTCGTCGGCGCCCAGGCGTTCCACGGTCGCGAGACTCGCTCGCGCGGCCGCCAGGTCACCGAGCGCCGCCTCGCTGCGGGTCTTGAGAACCCACGCTGCGACGAAGTCGGGGCGCAGTCGCACGGCGGCGTTCGCCGCGCTCAGCGCGCTGTCCGGACGCGCGCGCTCGAACCACGCCAGCGCCGCGTTCTTGAGCAGCGACGGCTCGCCCGGAAAACGCTGCTGGGCGGTGCGCAGGGTCGCCAGCGCTTCGTCGGTCCGCCCGGCCCGGATGAGCGCGAAGGCGAGATTGTTCGGGTACTCGACGCGCGCCGAATCGCCGAGGGTGGCCGCACTCAGGTGCGCGACCGCACTCGGCCACGCGTCGGCCTGCAGGTCGATCTCGCCGAGCCCGTAGTGTGCGGCAGCGATCAGCTCACGGCGCTTCGGCTGCTCGCGGAGCACTTCTCCGTAGAGGCCCGCGGCGGCATCGTCGTCGCCCTCGCGATGCAGCACCGTGGCCAGATTGAGCTTCGCTTCCGCGAATCGGGGTGATCGCGCGAGCGCCGACTGGAAGTGCCGGCGCGCCACCTGCAGCCGCCCCGAGTTCAACGAATCGTGGCCCTGGTTGTTGAGCGCGATCGCTTCGCGGCTCGGCTGGCTGCGCATCGACGACATCCAGACCGCCGCGACCACGACCGCACTCAGGATCACGAGCCCCACGGTCCACTCGCGAAGCCGGATGCGGGCGCGGCGCGGTGGCGCGATCGTCGCCGGCATGCGGCTCGGCGCGGCGAGCGGCCCGGGCGC